>LNZQ01000185.1 GCA_002007315.1 Epulopiscium sp. Nele67-Bin004 | reverse complement strand
ATACCTAAATAAGTTTAATGTCATAAAGATAGACTTTTCTAATATTAGTGAAACGCATACAACGTATCAAGAGTATATGGATAGAATAATAGATATTTTTAATAAGGATTTAACGGCATCATATCCAGATTTACAATTGGATAAATATGTAAGTATAGCAGATAAATTATTAGCCACAAACGAGGATTTTATATTTATATTTGATGAATGGGATTATATATTTAATAAAAACTTATACGCAGAAAAGCATAACGACTTTTTAGAATTTTTACGTAATTTATTAAAAGGAAGATCATATGTAAGTTTATGTTATATGACAGGGATACTACCTATTAAGAAACATTCAAGTACATCAGCACTAAATATGTTTGAAGAGTATACCTTATTAGATGATGGTATATTTGAGGAATTTTTTGGTTTTACTGAACCAGAAGTGCGTAGTCTTTGTCAAAAAAACAATATGGACTATAATGAATTAGAATATTGGTATAACGGGTATAAAACAGAATCAGGGCTTAAAATATTTAACCCTAAAAGCGTTAACACTGCAATTATTAAGAAAAAATGTAAGAGTTATTGGGTTAATACTGGCGGTATGAATGAAATATTGGAGTACTTAGAGATAGACCCAACAAACGTAAGAGATGATATGATAAGAATGATAAACGATGAAGAACTAGATATACTAATCGTTGAGGAATTTAGAGCTGGACAAGGAGTCCCAACTACTAAAGAAGAGATTTACTCAGCTATGATAACACTAGGATTTCTAACCTATTCAGATGGTTTACTCAGCATACCAAACAAAGAATTACGTCAAGAATTTGAAAAGGCATTAAAAGATAAATGCTTTGGCAAAACAGCTGAAATATTTAAAACTTCCAAAATAATGTTAAATGCAACATATTTCGTATCTTAGTGCCAGAGATAGATATAGAATTGAGAAAGAGGAACACACGGGCAAAGGCAGAGCAGACTTTACATTTTATCCATTAACGTCAAGGGATATACCTATAATTATAGAATTAAAACGAGGTAAAGGTACTCAAGTTGCAATAGACCAAATAATTACTCAGGAATATGCCTCTAAATTATTTGATTTATACAAGCGAAATGTTCTAATAGTCGGGATAGATTACACAGAGGGAAAAGACCATACTTGCCAAGTGATGGAGCTTAAATATAGGTGACTTCGGTCGCCTTTTTTGTGTTAAAAAAGAGGGCAAGCCCCCTTTGATAATTACAGTTCTTCTTTTAATTTTAATATAGTAGCTAGTGGAAGTTTAGTCCACTTTTGGATAAGTTGTGGTTCTACATTGTCAGCAAGTAGTTCTTTGGCAGTTTGAATAATGCCTTGTTCAATACCTTGCTCAATACCTTGTTCAATACCTTGTTCAATACCATTATCATATAATAATTTTCCCAGTGCAGTCATTTTAAACACCTCCATCATTTTTTTGATATCCATATCATTTAAAAACTTAAGTCCTAGAACAAAAACTAAAGATTGTACATCATTAGTTTTATCTGTAGGATATTCCTTAGTTAGAAGTATTGTTTTTTCTATGCGTTCATATTTGGATAATTTACTACGCATTAGAGGTAAAAAAGTTAAGTCTAATAAATCAATATTAGTTAGTTCCTCACCTTGTTGTAGACGTTGTTCGATATCAGATAATATAGCGTCACCATCTTTGTTTGACATGCAAATAGCAGTAACTTTGTAGTTGATACTACCAAAAGTATATTCGGAAGTTGGATTTTTAATATTGCTTGAATATACAACATAAGTATCAACTTTTTTGCCAGTTTGAGTTACTAAATTTGCATCATAGGCACAAAAGCGGGCATAATCTTTCCAACCACTATTTGTTGTTTGGAATTCAAAATGAACGTATGTGTCATCTGTCATAAGACAAGTGTAGTCCATACGGCTGTCTTCAACATCAACTTTGGGTTGTTCTGTGTGTCCTATACTTTTAACTTTCTTTTTGATACCAAAATACTCTACTCCATACTCTCCAAATATTTGCATTGTCTTTTTCATTGCTAAATCTTCGTACTTAATACCGTTTTGACCCATCGTTTCCTCCCCAAGTAAATAATAATAATTTTATCATTAGTTAGTCAAATAATCAATGTTTTGCATAATATATAAAATAATTTATATTATGGGAGGATTTCGCAATGAAAGACAATAAAAAATTTTTTATATCCGTTTTTTGTGTCGTATTACTAGTAGCTATGTTTCCGTTATTTAGATCGGGTGTACCAGCAGGGCATGACTTTTGGTATCACATGGGCAGAATTACATCAATAGCTGAGGGATTAAAAGATGGGCAATTTCCTGTCAAAATAGCAGATAACTTACTCAACGGGTATGGCTATGGCAGCTCACTTTTTTATCCAGATTTATTTTTATATATACCTGCAATATTGAACATTATAGGCTTTTCGCTGGAAACTTCATTTGAAATATACTTAGCACTTTGCATAATATCACTATTTTTCACAACTTACTTATGCAGCAAACTAATAACTAAAGATTCAACAATTAGTTTAGGTGTTGCAAGTTTATGTGTATTGGCACAATATAATATATGTAATGTGTACGTGCGAAATGCCTTAGGTGAAATTCAAGCAACCGTATTTATTCCGCTAGTTATTTATGGTTTTTATAACTTTATATATGAGAAATTTGATAAAAAACACTTCCTTATTATAGGATTTATCGGGATAAGTTATTGTCATACAATATCAGTATTGTTAGCAACATTAGTTGGGGCAGTTTGGATTTTGATGAACTTAAAAAAAGTGCTCACTCGTGAAAAAATTATAGGAATGTTACAATGTATTGTTATCGTATTTTTAGCAACAGCAGGATTTTATTTGATGTTATTTGAACAACAACTCTCAGGTGATTTCAAATATTCTACGCCTTGGACATTTGTTGCAAACCGTGCAGTAGCACTAAAAGATTTGTTTGACTTAGCTTATTATAGCATAGGAATATCAACAATAGCTTTATTTTTATTTGCCTGCCTAATATATATGTTGATGAAACCAAAAAATGAGATAATGACCCATATAGGTATTTTGGGTATGGGAACATGGCTAGCAATATCAAAGTTATTCCCATGGAAGTTATTTAATAGAACTATAGTAAACAATATACAATTTCCTTGGAGATTATCTCCATATGCCACGGTGTTTATGGTGTTATTTATTGGGCTAATATTAAAGAGACTGATTAAGAGCAACAAGTTAAAACAACTACTAGTTGTTGGCATGATAGGGATATCGTTTTTAAATGTAGCTTGTGTAAATATAAGCAACGGGGTTAATACTGATGCAAATACTGGCATTACTTTTAGAGCTTTACAAGATGATTATATTGAAAACTATTTTGTAAATAACCTTAGTATGCTTGGTGGTGGACGTGAGTGGTTGCCAGCGACGTCGGTTAGTTATACAAGTGAGTTTTTAGAAAGTGATAGACTTATAACAGATAGTTATGGTCAATCAATTGGTTACACACGAGATGGCATAAAAATAACAACCGCTTATATGGAAGATTGGGAGGGAACGTTAGATATCCCGCTAATATACTACAAAGGTTATAGTGCAACACTATTGACGCAGTTTGGTGAAATACCTCTTGAAGTAGGGCAAAATCCTGAAGATGGTACGATGCAAATATATTTGACCGACGATTTACCAAGCGGACAAATTTTTATAACGTATAGTGGTACTGTGACACAAAAAGTTGCAGGCACTATAAGCACATTTACTATTTTGATTTATTTTGCTTATTTGGTTAGAGGGGGATGGTGTAAATGGAAAAAATCTCAATTGTAGTTCCATGTTACAATGAAGAAAAAGTTTTGAAGTTGTTTTATGAAGAAACAGTACCACAACTTGAAAACATCGCCAACACAACATTTGAAATTATACTTGTTAATGACGGCTCAAAAGACAACACATTGCAAGTTATGAAACATCTTGCAAATATAGACAACAGAGTAATTTATATTTCGTTAAGTCGTAATTTTGGAAAAGAATCAGCAATATTTGCAGGACTTGAGGCGTGTACTGGTGATTTTGTTGGTTTGATGGACGCAGATTTACAAGACCCACCGCAACTTTTGGGCGAAATGTATCAAACATTGAAAAATGAAGATTATGATTGTGTTGCAACCCGCCGTGTAACAAGGCAAGGTGAGCCTCCTATTCGCTCGTTTTTTGCCAGAATGTTTTATAAAGTGATAAACAAAATATCAGACGTGGAAATTGTTGATGGGGCAAGAGATTTTCGGCTTATGAAACGTTGCATGGCAGATGCAATTCTTGAACTTAAAGAATATAACCGATTTTGTAAAGGTATTTTTGGTTGGGTTGGATTTAAGACAAAATGGCTTGAGTATAAAAATATAGAACGTGTTGCGGGCGAAACTAGCTGGTCATTTTGGAAGTTATTTTTATATTCGATTGAGGGGATAATTGCTTTTTCGACGGCACCACTAGCAATAATATTTTTGCTTGGCATATTAATTTGTTTTTTCTCCATTTGTATAATAGGGTTTATTGTTGTAAAAACTCTTATATATGGAAATCCTGTGGCGGGGTGGCCGTCGCTCATATGCTTGATTAGCTTTGGTGTAGGGGTGCAACTATTTTGTATAGGCATAGTGGGTCAATATTTGGCACGAACGTACCTAGAAGTCAAAAGGCGTCCTATATATATAATCAAAGAAACTAACAAAGAGGCAATATCATGATAGAGCCTATTTTGTATATAGTATTTGGGGTACTAACGACGATTATAAATGTGATAGTATTTTTTATGCTTGATAAAATAGGTGTGGCGTATCAATTTAACAATGTTATTGCGTTTGTTGCAAGTGTTGTATTTGCATTTTATACTAACAAAGTTTATGTATTTAAATCGACAAGTTGGGCAAGTGATGTTTGGCAAAAAGAGGCGATTACATTTTTTGGAGCAAGGCTTGGTAGTTTTGCCGTCGATATGGGGCTAATGCTTGCACTTGTTGGAATTGTAGGTGTAAGTGCGGTTGTTGCTAAAATAATTACTAACGTAGTAGTTATTGTGCTAAATTATATACTAAGCAAAATAATATTTAAATAAAACTTTGGAGGTGATAGCGTGAAAGACACGAAAAAGTTTTATTTAGTTGTTGGTGGTATAGCAATCTTTGTTGCTATACTTCCGCTACTAATCCATAAAATTCCTATGGGATTTGACTTTTGGTATCATATTGTGCGGATTTCGGAAATATCTTCAGGGTTACAAAGCGGGCAATTTCCTGTGCGAATAACAGAAAATTTGATAAATGGCTATGGCTATGGAACGGCGTTATTTTACCCAGATTTATTTTTATACATTCCTGCAATGTTGAATGCGGTTGGGCTACCACTAGAAATTGCAGTTAGAATTTATATGATACTATGCGTGGTGGGGCTATTTTTTACAACGTATTTATGTAGCAAAATGATTATAAAAGATAAAACTATAAGTGTAGGGGTGGCATGTTTAGTTATTTTGGCACAATACAACATATGTAATATGTATGTGAGAAGTGCAATTGGTGAAGTGCAAGCTATGGTTTTTGTACCACTAGTGATTTATGGGTTTTATAATTTTATATATGAGGAGTTTGACAAAAAGCACTTTTTAATAATTGGTTTTATCGGAATAAGTTATTCGCATGTAATATCAACATTTTTGACAGCTAGTATAGGTGCTATTTGGATATTGTTAAATTTGCGAAAGCTAAACAAGAAAAAAATCATGCAGATGGTAGGTTGTGTTGCTGTTGTACTTTTTGCCACTATAGGCTTTTATTTTATGTTGTTTGAGCAACAATTATCGGGAGAATTTAAATATGCCACAGCTACATCACGTGTTTCAAGTCGTGCCTTAACGGTTAAACAATTGTTTGAATTTTCGTACAATGCAATTGGCTTAAATGTAATTGTTCCATTTTTTATAAGTATAGCTGTTTATATAACAAAAAAGCAACACATCAAAAATGCAGTTGGTATAGGGGTTATGGGTCTTATAATTTGGTTTAGCATAAGCAATGTTTTTCCGTGGGAATGGTTTAACAATACACCAGCAAATAGCATACAATTTCCATGGCGATTATCAAGTTATGCAACTTTATATATTGCACTGTTTGTGGGGCTTGTGGCAAATAAATTTGTTAGGAGAAAACAATTTGGCGTAACATGTCTAGTTGCAGGTCTTTCGGCATATGCGTTGTGTATATATGTAAGTCCGAATATCAATACTGTTTTAAATCAAGGAATCAAATTTATAAATGTTACAGAAACTTATATAGAAACATTACACACAAACTATAATGTTTTGATGAGTGCTGAGTGGTTGCCTGTGTCAGTTGAGCCACATGTGCAGGATTTTATAGAAAGCGAACCACTTATTACTAACGATTTGGGGCAATCGATAGATTATACTCGTGTTGGAATACAAATAACAACAATGCATGTTGACAATTGGGGCGAAATGATGTATATTGACGTACCATTAATATATTATAAAGGGTATACGGCAACACTTGGGGACGTATCGCTTGATGTTGTGGCAAACCCTGAAAATGGTATTGTGCGAGTTTATTTAAGCGATGATTTACCAAGTGGGCAAATTTTTATAACGTATGGAGGAACTACTGTGCAAAAAATTTCTGGTTTAATTAGCACAGTTACGATAATATTGTATGGATTATATTTAACAAAAGAGGTGGAAAAATGCATACATTAATGTGCAAAGAAGTTGAACTTTTGACATTCAAACTTGAAAATGACGGGAATATAACAAACTTGAAAGTAATAAATAACACATTGCTTCCCGAAAGTTTAAAAAATGCTCATGAGCTGGCGTTATATGAATGGCCCAAAAATAGAGGTGTTGACACAACACGTTCAAACGCAAGATTACTACTGAAACTACTAAAAATTAATAGCGGGGGCATCGCCTCCGTTGTTTATAATAGGTGTTTAAATCTAACAGATTGCTATTGGATACGACATAGCGGAGATGAAAAATTTGCTGATTTATCGCTATATAGAAAGCCATACAACAAATTTATTATGGAAACATCACTTAGTGGCGTGGTACACAAATTAGATAAAATGATTAATACAGAATTAACTAACATTGGCTCTTTTAATAAAGCATGGATAAAAAAATCCGACTGGTGTTTATGCAAAAAAGGAGATTTTCGTAGTTTTTATGCTGAACTATTTGCGTACAAGCTGGGGCTAGAACTTGGAATGAATATGGCTATATATAAGTTTAATCAGGCTGATAATATTATAGAAAGTCATAACTTTACTAATGAATTGTGTATGCTTGAACATTTTGCAACTTTTGGGGCAAAATTTGGCTTATATAATGAAACTGATGAAGTGCAAATTGCTACAAGTTTGAAAACTATTTCAGAGAGATGTTACAAAGATTATACAAATATGTTGTTGCTTGATGGGTTAATATCAAATTTTGATAGGCATGAATACAATTTTGGTGTGCTAAAATGTAGTGATACAGGCGAAATATTGGGACTTGCACCAAACTTTGATAATAATTTGGCGTTAGGTGCAGGCGGACACAACACTACAACTTATATTCTGGACGAATATTTGGACACATTTGGAATTTTGCCACATCAAAATATAAATATATTATCACGTCAATTGGTGACTGAAATTGATGTAGATGTTAAGCAGGAGATGGGTAGGCCAGGTGTTGATACGACATATATAATAGAACATTTTGATAAAGTGTTACAAATTTTAGCTAAATATACAAAATAACTTGAAAATCTCATAAAACCTACTATACTATTATTAAGACTTACAAATTTAGGAGGTTATTTGATGAAAAAAATATTTAACAAAACTGAAACAATGGTGTTAGAAATGTGTGCAGGTATCGTTTCGGCACACCCAGAACTAGAGCTTTTGCCAAAGCACAAAATTATTAAACGTGAACACATCAACGAGAACAAAGTCAGCTTAATAAGTGGGGGCGGTAGTGGTCATGAACCTACTCATGCAGGGTTTGTCGGTATTGGAATGCTTGACGCCGCTGTTTGTGGGGATATATTTGCATCTCCATCACAAATTCAAGTGTATCAAGCAATTAAAGCAACAGCAACAAAAAAAGGAATTCTACTTATAATCAAAAACTATAGTGGCGACATTATGAACTTTCAAAATGCGACACATCTTGCCTCTGAAGACGGTATAAACGTTGATTACATTAAAGTTGACGATGATATCGCTGTTGAAGATAGTTTGTATACTGTTGGTAGACGTGGTGTTGCAGGCACAATTTTTGTACACAAAATAGCAGGAGCAGCAGCCGAACAAGGTATGTCTCTTGACCAAGTTAAACAAATTGCACAAAATACAGCGGACAACGTGCGTAGTCTTGGCTTCGCATTTACTTCATGCACTGTGCCAGCGAAAGGTACGCCAACTTTTACACTTGAAGAAGACGAAATGGAATTTGGTGTTGGAATACACGGCGAACCTGGGATTAGACGTGAAAAAATAGTTGATGCCGATACCTTGGCTGAAAAATTGGTTGAGCCAATACTACATGACTTAAACTTGTTACAAGATAAGCAGGAAATAGCATTACTTGTTAATGGGTTTGGTGCAACTCCGTTACAAGAGTTATATTTGCTTAACAACTCTGTAATGAAACAACTTGCCAAATACGATATAACACCAACTATAACGTATGTTGGAAACTATATGACAAGCATTGATATGGCGGGGGCGTCAGTGTCTATACTTCGTTTGTGCGATAAGAAGAAAGAGCTTTTGCTTGAAAAAGCAGACACGCCAGCATTCAAAGTTGACAGTTACATCAAGCCAAAACAATACGTTGACTATTTGCCAACAGAAACAGAAACAGTTGCAAACTACAAAGTTGAAACATCATCCGAACATGGGGTTATCGGAAAAACTATCGCTTTCCAAAATATCGTTTATATTGTAGATAAAATGGCTGAAATTATTATTGATAACGAAGTGCCATTTTGTGATTTGGACGCGCATGCGGGCGATGGTGACTTTGGAATGAGTGTGTCTAAAGGGTTTAGACAACTTAAAGCAGAGTGGTCAGAAATTTTGGATGGTGAAACTACTATCGGTGGGTATTTAGACAAATGTTCGATAATTATTATGGAATATTGCGGTGGTGCATCTGGACCTATTTGGGGCTCAGCGTTTAGAGCAGCGTCAAAATATTGCGGCGAAAAAACAGAGCTTACTGCAGTAGAATTTGCACAAATGTTGCAAGCTGTTGTGAAAGGGATACAAGCTACAGGTGAACGCAGTTTTGGGCGTGGGGCAACTGTTGGTGATAAAACTTTGATGGACGCACTTATCCCAACGGCAGATGCTTGGACAAAACTTGCAGATAGCCAAACATTTGAAGAATTATTTGTGGCTGGAGCAAAAGCAGCAGTTGAAGGGGCGAAATCAACAGAAGAAATTATTGCTAGAATGGGACGAGCAGGAGCGGTTGGAGAGCGTAGCATAGGTTATCCAGATGCAGGTGCATATGCGTTAGGTGTAATTTTTACGGATATTACAAATAGTTTAACATTTGAGTAATAAAATAGGCGACGTATTTTGTCGCCTTTTAATATTCAGATAATAGCTTATATTATAAAAAGAAAAAATCCAAACAAGGAGTGGGAAACTTTATGATAGATTATCATGATTATTTGGGCGATAAAGTTAAAATAGTAGATATCGAGGGTGATATTTTTATAGGTGAGGCTATGAGCTATGATGTATGGATTGATATTGATAAAGAATATGATGAAATAGGAATTTATTATCCAGAGCGAAGAGTAATTATTGTGATACCAGTAAACGAAATAGTATCTATTGAGCGACTTGAGGACTGAAGCTCACACAGGTGTGGACTATTTTATTAGGAAGGAGAGCGTCAAAAGTATTAGGAGTAACATATGTGCTTGTTGTGAGATAGAGGAAGTAGAATTTTTTGATATATGTACTGTGTGTGGTTGGCAGAATGACCCATTACATTAAGGAGTAAAGATGATGAATAACTTAATAAACTTTAAAGATTTAGAGGATTTTAAGTATCAAATAACAACTTTTGATACCACATTTTTTTATAAAGATAGAGAATTTATTGTATGTCCTTTGGATAAAATTTATGTCTGTGAGGCTTTAGATGATATGTCTAAACAAATAGAAGAAATTTTTATAGACGCTAATGATTTATTAATGAATTGGAAAATTGATGGAATATCGATAGAAAAGTTAGTTGATAAATTTAAGTACTAACAATGAGAATTAATTAAATAAAGGTATTAGTAATTATACAGTTGGGAGATGAATAAAATGGAAATGCCTAAAAAAGTTAGAAGCATTACTTGTTGGGAAGATCTAGCAGAGCATTGTAAAAAAATTATTAAGGAAGCTCCAATAGAAGCACACTGGGAAGAGATAGAATTATACGGTATGTCAGATCAAGAAATAATAGATACTGCTGTAAAAATTTATGAGTTAACTAAAGAAAAAAATATTAAATACGATGAGAATGGGAATTATATACCATATTCAAGCAGGCGTTGGCATTATTCGCATGGAGTAAGCGAATATGGTAGAGTTGATAATGAGTTCCGTTTTTGTGATACAATTAATGAGATTTTTGTATATGGGACAAGTGAACAAGTGGATTTTTTTAATAAGATGTTATTTAAAACAGACTATGGTAAATATGTCTGAGTAGTCAAAGAGTAGAGAAAAAATCTACTCTTTTTTTATGCAAAAAAAGGAGGTGGCGAGCTTGTCAAAGAAAATAATCGTATTTAGCATTATCTTAAAAAGGGGCAAAATACCCCCCTGTTTTTAGTTTTTAAAAATCCATTCGGCTATGTCGCCAATAACTTCCCTAGACACTGTACCTTTAGTTTGATATTCCGTAATATTTTTTGTATAGTCAGACTCCATCATTAGGTGGTTTAAATCAGCGTATCTTATTAGTGTTGCTTCAACTTGCCCAGACAGCATTCTTTCGTACAAGTTAAAGTCTGGTAACGTTACTTGGAAGTCCGCATCGCCATGTAAAACAAGCATGGGCACATTGATTTTGTCAACAAAGTTTAGACCTTGATATTGTTTAACTGATTTTTGATAACCAGCAGGTAGCCCCATTAGAACAGTATCATTTGGTATGTCCGAAATATCACCCCTAAGTATCTCAATATCAATTTCAACTTGTTTCATTTGCTCGGCAACGAGTGCCACAACGTCTTCACCATACAAGTCAGGATTGTTGTTTATATTTTCAAACAGACTATGATTTTGGTCATAACTAATTTCGTACAATGGTCTAAGCGTTCCAGCAACTGAGATTATACCCGATATAGTGTCATTTTCGCTTGCAATTGCAGGAACTAACATGCCTCCTTG
Organism: Epulopiscium sp. Nele67-Bin004; assembly: GCA_002007315.1. The sequence goes on along the minus strand of LNZQ01000185.1, from coordinate 15,139 downwards.
TGAATGTCCAAGTACAAAAATTTTGTTAGTATCAACTGTATCTTGTTGTGTAAGCAAAAATTGTATAGCAGAGTTCACATCATCAAGAATTTCTTCCCTAAGTGTCAAATCCGTTCCGTATTGCAACATTTTTAGGGGGTATGCATACGTTCGTTTGTCGTATCTAAGCGAGGCAATCCCAAGGTCGGCTAAGCCATGTGCTATATCCAAAAATGGCGTGTTTTCAAATATAGTTGAATTTTTGTCGTTTGGTCCAGTGCCATGAACAAGTAAAACAACAGGTGGATTTTGTACATCATTTGGAATTGTGAGAACACCCTCAAGAGGCATAGTTGTGTCAGCTCCAACTGTGACAGGTATTTCTGTCCAAATATCAGACAAAACAGAGGGCGTTTGTTGTGGCACAAAGTGAGTAGATGTTTCGTATTCAGTTGGAAATTCACAGCCTGTAAAAATTATAGAAGCTAGTACTAAAGTTAGAAATTTTAATTTGTTCATAGAAATCTCCTTTTTATAGTTAAATATTTATTAGTATTTGCCTAAATGAATTATATTATCAATAGATAGTTGTATTTTGTTTCCTAATATGGTAATATTATTGCTAATACAAAGTTAAGGACGATGGGCTATGAATATTAGAGAAATAGAAAATAAAGTGGAAAAATTTATATTAAAACACAATCTCATTTCGGACAATGATAAAATTATTGTTGCTGTCTCGGGTGGTGCAGACTCTATGATGTTGCTACACTTTCTATCAAAACGTAACGTAAAGCTAACTGTTGCACATGTAAATCATATGATGCGAATTGAAGCCGAAGCTGAAGCTAAATATGTTAGGTCTACATGTGCAAGCTGGGGGATACCTTGTGTTGTTCATACTGCTGACATAAAAGAGCTTGCAAAGCAACAAAAAATATCATTAGAAGAATGTGGCAGACAAGAAAGATACAATTTCTTTATATCACTTTCAAATAATAATGATAAAATTGCAACAGCACACAATGCAAATGACCAAGCCGAAACGATGATTATGCGGTTTTTTCGTGGAACAGACGTAAAAGGACTTGGTGGAATTCCTATAATTAGAGATAAAATTATTAGACCTATCATATGTCTAAATAGAGATGAAATTGAATATTACTGTAAAGTATATGAAATAAAATATAAAGATGACCATACTAATTTTTTGCCGATATACACAAGAAACAAAATACGTTTAGAACTAATCCCATATATAGTAAAAAATATAAATAAAAATATAGTGTATACATTGTTAGAACATAGTCAACTATATAAAGAAGAAGAAGATTTTTTGATGAGCTATATAAGTGATTGTTACAAAAAATATGTTACACTGCAAAATGATATATACGAAGTGAAAAATATTCATAAAGAAAAGCCCTATATTCAAAAGAAGCTTATGCTACAAATTTTAGTTGAACTTGGCATATATAACAAAGTAACTTCTAGACATTTGGAAGATATAATACATCTTATTGATGGTCCAAGCGGAAAAAAAATTAATTTACCTAGCTGTGTAGTTGTATATAAATCTCAAAAATGTATTAGAATTTTTGTAGAACAAAAAACAGTTGAAAAAGTTGAAATGTTTTTAAAAATTGGAAGCAACAGTGCATTAGATTATGAAATCTTTCTAAAAAAATTTAAAGCAAATGAGAAAACTATTGAAGTATGTGCCGAAAATAGGTATACTAAATACATTGACTATGATAAAATAGAATGTACGCTAAAAATACGCACGAGAACAGACGGTGATAAAATAACTTTACCTAGTGGACAAAAAAAGTTAAAAAAGCTTTTTAATGAAGACAAAGTGCCATTAGATATAAGAAATCAAATTCCTATTATCGTAGATGGAAACAACGTAGTATTAGTAGCAGGTAGCCGACTTAGTTCGGCCTATTATGTTGATAAAAACACAAAAAATATACTAGAAATTACACTAGTGCCAAAAAAATAACTTTAGGAGGACACAATGTTAAACTTAGAAACGCTAATAAGTGAAGAGGATATCCAAAATAGAATTGCCGAGCTTGGAAAAGAAATTTCAAAAGATTATGAGGGTAAGGAAATCGTTTTACTATGTGTGCTAAAAGGCGGAGTTATGTTTATGACGGATTTATCTAAACACATAAATGTTCCCCTAAAAATGGACTTCATGTCGGTATCAAGTTATGGAGATGCAACGGTTAGTACAGGAGTTGTAAAAATAATTAAAGACTTGGATGGACCGATAGAAGATAAGCATATTTTAATTGTAGAAGATATTATAGATTCTGGGCAAACGCTTAGTTATCTACAGACTATGCTTAATGGTCGTTCCCCTGCAAGTATAAAAATATGTACATTATTAGATAAACCAGACACTAGAAAAGTTTCTGTTGATGTTGACTATGTGGGATTTGTAATACCAGATGAATTTGTAATAGGTTATGGACTAGATTATCAACAATATTATAGAAATCTGCCATATATTGCAGTAAATAAAGGCAGTAATAACAAATAGAAGGGAGGCAATACAAGTTGAAAGGAAAATTTAAAGGAAGCGTAGTATATCTCATAATTATAGGTATTTTATTTGTCGCAATATTTTTGGGGCAAACAGTTACCGTACAAAACTTACCAGAGCAAATGACGTTAACAGACTTAATTATTAATATCGAGGAGGGCAACATCTCGAAATTATATATGGAAGAAGCAGGAACGATGGTGTATGTAACGTTTACTGTTGATGGAACTGCGTCACAAACGACACTTTCACTAAATAGCGATGCATTTAATGAATATATATATTCTTTACCAACAGAAGTGCTTGGAAACGTTGAAATTATACCAACAGAGCAACAAGCAAATATGTTATTCCCAATACTACAAATTATTATGCTTGTAGGGATGTTTGTGTTTATAATGATATTTTTCATGCAAATGCAAAGTGGCGGAGGCGGCGGAGGTCGTGTTATGTCATTTGGAAAAAGCAAGGCAAAAATGACGATTGATGATAAAGGTACGACAACATTTAAAGATGTTGCGGGGCTAGAAGAAGAAAAAGAAGAAGTTACAGAACTTGTAGACTTCTTAAAAAATCCAAAGAAATATACTGAAGTTGGGGCACGTATCCCAAAAGGTGTGTTATTAGTTGGACCTCCAGGGACAGGAAAAACATTGCTTGCAAAAGCTGTTGCAGGTGAAGCTGCAGTTCCGTTCTTTAGCATTTCAGGTTCAGATTTCGTTGAGATGTTTGTTGGGGTTGGGGCATCACGTGTTAGAGATTTGTTTGAACAAGCAAAGAAAAATGCACCAGCAATTGTATTTATTGACGAGATTGACGCAGTTGGACGAAAACGTGGAGCTGGTCTTGGAGGCGGTCATGATGAGCGTGAGCAAACGCTGAACCAACTTCTTGTTGAGATGGACGGATTTGGGCTAAACGAGGGTGTTATTATTATGGCTGCAACAAACCGTTCAGACGTTTTGGATCCAGCACTTCTTAGACCAGGGCGTTTTGACAGGCAAGTTGTTGTTGGTCGCCCAGATGTTAAAGGTCGTGAGGCAATACTAAAAGTTCATGCAAAAGGTAAACCGCTAAATGAAGATGTGGATATTCGCATTATAGCAAGAACTACACCAGGATTTACGGGTGCTGACCTTGCAAACCTTATGAATGAAGCAGCACTATTAACTGCTAGACATAACAAACGTGCAATTGATATGGAAGAAGTCCAAAAAGCGTTTATTAAAATTACAGTTGGGACAGAGAAAAAGAGTCATCTTGTTACTGAAAAAGAAAAACGTATCACAGCTTACCATGAAGTTGGTCATGCACTTATACATGAAGTTTTGCCAAACTTAGATCCTGTACACAGCGTGTCTATTATACCAACTGGGTTTGCAGGTGGATATACTATGCCGCTACCTAGAGAAGATAAGATGTATATGACGAAATCACGCATGCTAAACGAAATCATTTCGTTATTAGGTGGGCGTGCAGCTGAAGAAATTATATTTGGCGATATCACAACAGGAGCATCAAACGACATTGAGCGTGCAACGCAAATTGCTAGAGATATGGTAACTAAGTATGGTATGAGTGAGCTTGGACCTATCAAATATGGTGATGAACAAGGCGAAGTATTTTTGGGACGTGATTTTAATCACACAAGAAATTATAGCGAAGATATTGCAACTCAAATTGACTCTAAAATTAGAGAAATTGTTGAAACAGCATATCACGAAGCACTTGCTATATTACGTGAACATATCGATATATTAAATTCAGCATCAGAAGTGTTAATCAAAAAAGAAAAAATTACTGGAAATGAGTTTAGACGACTTATGAAAGGTGAAGATATTGACACAACTACTGTTGATAACGTTAGTATATTTGAGATGAGCGAGCAAATGCGTGAAAATGAACTAAAAGAACTTAAAGACGAAAAAGAAATAGTTCGTGATACTATTTCACTAAAAAAGAAACAAGACGACGGGCAAGATCCGAATAATTAATTTTAAAATGCCTATAAGACATCTTATAGGCATTTTTTTTGGAGGCGAAAATGGCAAGACGAAAAATAATTTACTATGATGAAGTAACTTCAACAAATGAAGTTGCAAAATTGCTAGTAAGTAGGCAAGTAGAAGATGGAACAGTCGTTGTTGCCGAAACACAAACAGCAGGAAAAGGTAGGCTGGGCAAAGTGTGGAACTCGCCTAGAGGGGTAGGGATTTGGCTAAGCATTATTTTGTATCCACCTATAGAAACAAGCGAAATGAGCAAGTTAGGTTTAATTGCAAGTATCGCTATGTGTAATACATTACAAGAAATTACCGACCAACATATAAAAATAAAGTGGCCTAATGATTTAGTTTTAAATGAAAAGAAAATATGTGGAATATTGTGCGAGCTTGTAAGTATTGGTGACAAGAAAAGTGCCATAATTGTAGGGATTGGCGTGAATGTCAATACGTCGGTATTTGAAGATAATTTGCCATATGCATCATCATTATTTTTGGAATGCGGGGTAACTTTTGATAGAAAACAAATTATTGATAAGTTTGTCCCTCTATTTGAAAATATGTATAATAAATTTTTAGAATATAAAACATTTGAAGTTTTTTTGGACGAGTATAAAAATTTATGCCTAAACTTAGGAAAAGTTGCATATATACAAAATAAGGACAAACAATACGTGGCAAATATAATTTCTATCAATAACAACGGGAATCTTGTCGTTAAAGATGAAGAAGAAAAAGTTTTTGAAATTTTTTCGGGTGAAGTGTCTATAAGAGGAATTTATGGCTATACTTAATATATAGCCTTTTTATGAAAGGAAAAAACAATGAGAGAAAAACAACAAGTAGTGTATGCATCATCTATTACAAAAAAGTATTATTTTGACCCAGCGTTTGATGATATACCTAGAGATATCAAGCGTGAGTTGATTGACGAGGCTGTAAAAATATCACAAAAAGTGTATGGGGTTATATCAATAGGTTTTTTTGATGATGGAAACATATTTATAGAAGAACAAAAAGATGATGTATTTGTGGACGATATAGGTCTTGAACTAGAAATTAGACAATTTGAAAAAGAAAAAGCAGAATTACTTAAAGCGTTAACTTTATGGTACAAAATTTATAGAACTGCAGATGGCGAAAAAGTTAAAGAGGCACTTCTAAAAAATAGAGGCAATGCAAATGAAGTTTAAAAATGTATGTACATCAAGTAACGTATTTTTAGCACCTATGGCGGGGGTAACTGATTTGCCGTTTAGATTGATTTGTAAAGAGTTTGGGGCAGGTATGCTTGTAACTGAAATGGTGAGTGCGAAAGGCTTATTATATGAGAGTGACAAAACTTGTGAACTACTTAATATAGAACCTATAGAACACCCTATTGGAGCACAACTGTTTGGGAGTGACCCAAAAATTGTGAGTGAGATGGCAAAGCGTGTTGCGGAGTCGGATGTTGATTTTATTGATATAAATATGGGGTGTCCTGCACCAAAAATAACAAAAAACGGCGAAGGTTCGGCACTTTTAAAAACGCCAGAACTTATAGCGGAAATAGTATATCAGACGTCTAAGGCGATAGATAAGCCGCTAACAGTTAAAATACGTAAAGGATTTGACGCTGATAGTGTTAATGCGGTGCAAGTCGCAAAAATTATAGAACAAGCTGGGGCAAGTTTGATAACGATACATGGACGAACCCGTGACCAGTTTTATTCGGGTAATGCTGATTGGGATATAATTAAACAAGTTAAACAAGCTGTATCAATACCTGTAGTTGGAAATGGGGACATAAAATCACCCCAAGACGCAAAAAAGATGATAGAGGAAACGGGGGTTGATGCTGTTATGATAGGACGAGCAGCAGCGGGCAACCCGTGGATATTTTCCCGAACAGTTCATTTTTTGGAAACAGGGGAGCTTCTTCCAGAGCCAACATTTGAAGAAAGAGTAAGTATAATACTTAAACATGCAAAAAGTTTAGCAGAATACAAAGGTGAATACATCGGAATACGAGAAATGCGTTCGCACCTAACATCTTATGTGAAAGGAGTTAAAGGGGCGGCAACGTTTAGAAAAGAGTTGACAACTGTAAAAACATTAGATGATGTGAAATATCAATTGGACAATATTTTGAACGGGGGAAATGTATGAGTTGTTTTGGAACTATAACTTTTTGTGAACAGCCAGAAAATGCAAAAAAAATCGGAGTACGTCTAACGCCACTAAATTATAAAGAGGGACAAGGCTACCAAGTTACAATAGAAAAAAACATCAAAAGTATAACAGCTGATGAATGGAATACGATAGAAGAAATTTTAATAAGCCACAACATTTTGCATATTGCCAAACCTAAAAATTTGCTAATGCTACCATTTAAAACGATTGAAATATACAACGGCGACAAAGTTAGAGGGCTTTTGGGTGCGACATTGTTAAAATATATAACAAAACATAAGCTTGTTAGAGGAAATCCTATATATAGCAAAATAGGTATTATAGACGGAATGATAAATCTAACGTTGGATACAATATTACCGCTTGCAGAAGATGCAACAGATATAACTTTGTTCACAAAAACGCCAGAAGCATATAGAGATATAACACAGCAAGTGTATGAGGAAGCAAAGTTATATATAAAGCTTGTGCCCCCTAACAAAAAAATGATTAGCGAAATGGACGTAATTTATGATTTGTTTGGCGAAGGGGATTATTTATACTTTGCTAGACCTGGAGTTGTGTATACGTTTGTTAAGACGCCAAAAGAACAGTTTGCACATGAAGGGGCGATAGTTTGGTATGATTTTGACGTTAGGTGGGAACGCCAAGAAATAACTGCTGAAATTATGGAAGCATTGCTAATGTCAGAAGGTTACACAAAAGGAATGTTAAGAAAAACAATAAATCAGTTTGATATACAGATAAACAATGTATATAATAGGTTGAATTGTTGACATTTCAAGTATTGTAGGTTATAATTTGTAGCATTATAGATAGAAATGTTTTATATTAAACACAGAAGGGACGAATTTATAATGGCGAATAAACAAGTTTTATTAACAAGAGAAGGCATCGAAAAATTAGAGAATGAACTTGAACAATTAAAAACAATTGAGAGAGCTAAAGTTGCTGAAGATTTAAAAGAAGCAAGAGCACAAGGGGACTTATCTGAAAATGCAGAGTATGATGCTGCAAAAGATAAACAAGCTGAAATTGAGACTAGAATAGTTGAGCTAGAAAATATGCTTAAAAATGTAACTGTAATTGATGGTGGCGATGAAGAAACAGACACTATTAAACCAGGACATACAGTTACTTTGTATGATGAAACATTTGAGGAAGAAGTTACTTATTTAATAGTAGGTTCAACTGAAGCAGACCCTCTAAACGGAAAACTATCAAATGAATCACCAGTTGGGGCAGCAATAATAGGCCGAAAAGTTGGTGAGGAAGTTTCAGTTGAAACACATACAGGTGATATAGATAAATACAAGATACTATCAATTGATAATTAATTTTTGCGTAGTACAAAGGAGTAAAAAGAAGTGGATAATACATTAAACGAGTTAGAAAAAGTAAGACATGAGAAATTACAAACATTGCATTCTCAAGATAAAAATCCGTATGTTCATACAAAGTATGAGGTAAACATAACAAGCGACCAAGTAAATAACAACTTTGAAGAACTTGAAGGCAAAGAAGTATCCATTGCAGGTCGTATAATGGCTATGCGCGATATGGGAAAAGCTTCTTTCGTTCACATTCAAGACGAAAATGGTCGTGTTCAAGCGTATGTTAGACAAAATGAAATCGGCGAAGAAAGCTATCAAGACTTTAAGAAATATGATATTGGTGATATAATTGGTATCGCAGGAACGGTATTTAAAACACAAAAAGGTGAAATATCAGTTAGAGCAGCCAGTGTTACTTTACTTTCTAAAAGTCTTAAAGTGTTGCCAGAAAAATTTCATGGTCTAAAAGATACTGAAATGAGATATCGCCAACGCTATGTTGACTTAATAGTAAATCCAGAAGTTAAAGACACATTCGTCAAACGTTCATTGATCATTAGAGAAATGCGTCGTTTCCTTGATGATAAAGGGTTTATAGAAGTGGAAACGCCTGTACTTCACTCAATTGCAGGTGGTGCAGCGGCAAGACCATTTGGCACGCACCACAATGCGTTAGATATCGATATGTTTTTGCGTATTGCACCAGAACTAAAACTAAAACGTCTTATTGTAGGTGGATTTGATAAGGTGTATGAAATTGGGCGTGTGTTTAGAAACGAAGGTATGTCAATACGTCACAACCCAGAGTTTACAATGATGGAGCTGTATCAAGCATATGTTGACTATGAGCATATAATGAACTTAACAGAATCGCTTATAAGACATGTAGCAAACCAAGTTATTGGAACAGCTATAGTTGATTATAATGGTGTAGAAATCAACTTAGAAAAGCCGTTTGAGAGAATTTCAATGCTAGATGCTGTAAAACAACACTCAGGAGTTGATTTTAGAGAAATTTCAACTTTAGAGCAAGCAATAGCAGTTGCAAAAGAGCATCATATAACAGTTGAAAAACATCATCAAAAAGGTGACATACTAAACTTGTTCTTTGAAAAATATGTTGAGGAAAAACTAATTCAGCCTACTTTTATAACTGAGCACCCAGTAGAAATATCTCCTTTGTCTAAACGTAAAGCAGATGACCCAGAGTATACAGAGCGATTTGAACTATTTATAGTTGGTCGTGAACATGCAAATGCGTTCTCGGAGCTTAATGACCCTATAGACCAAAGAGAGAGATTTAAACATCAAGAAGCATTACGACTTGCGGGTGATGATGAGGCGTGTGAAATAGATGAGGATTTCCTAACAGCATTAGAATATGGATTACCACCAACAGGCGGATTGGGGATAGGCGTAGATAGACTTGTTATGTTACTAACAAATGCTGCATCTATTAGAGATGTATTGTTGTTCCCAACGATGAAACCAACAGATAAATAAATATTTTGGGCGGGTGAAAATAACCTGCCTTTTTTGTATAAAAAATATAAAGAAATGGGCATACTATTATTAGTAGAATAATAAAATATATACCTAGTTAAAATTGGAATAAGTATATTCTTGAATATGTGCAAAAAAAGTGATATTATAATAATAGAATTGGTGTTCAAGCAACTAACTTAAATATCAATTCTAAAAATAATGTTAAGGAGATGAAAAAATGAACAAACGTGAAATGGACAAAATTGTACAAGAAGTTAAAGACAGACTAGGCATAGCACCTACTAGAGAAGAAAAATGCAATAAATGTATTTGGATCGCACTAGGTGTAAGTGTTGTTGTTGCTTTAGTTGCAGTTGTGTTATGGATTAAATCAAAAGAAGATGAAGATATCGAAGAATATTATGAATATTTTGATGATGAATTAGATGACGATATCTATGACGAAATTGCAGATGATAGCGATGATGACGTTGAGTACATGGAATTAAAAACTTTTGACCAAGAAGATGAAGATGAAGATGAAGAAGAAGTAGAAGACGAAGAGTAGTATAAACGATGTATAGAAAAATATTGCTACACTTCTAAAAAGGTGTGGCAATATTTTTTTGTCTACGAATTTTTATCGCCCATAACGATTATAATAATAGTAAGTGAATTAAGAAAAGGGAGATAACATGGCAAATACTAATAAACAAGATTTAAAACAATTATTTAGTCAAGAAATGCTCAACCTGTATAAAAAGATATCAAAAGAAGTGAAGTATAAATCTTCAGCTTTACTAACACAGATACAAAAGTATGGTGGCTATGAGGCTGCATTAAAATATGTATCGACCGATTCTAATACAATAGACTTTGGTATGTTGTGGGAAGCAGAAAGATTAGATTTATCGATTGAGGCACTTTTAACAAAAGATAAATATATCGAAATAGTTCCAGAAGATATTAGAAGTTTTTGTGAAAGTAGACTTAAACAGTATAACTATGCTCCAAACATAATTGAAGAACCTCCAGCACCTAAAAAGCCTAAAAAAACTGAAATATTAGTTCAAGAGGCACAAGTGAAGGAGCCTATACAAGCAGAACAACTAGAAAAAGAACATAAAATATACAATGAGCAAGCACTTATTTCGACTGAACAATGGAGCGAGTTATTTAGCAATCAAAAAGTATTTACTCCAAAAAATCAAGATTTATTAATTAGAATGTATTTGGCAGGTGGCAACAGTATAAAAAGAAACGATTTGATGCAAGAAGATGGTTATCCGGGTACATACCCCTACAAGGAAGTAATTATGGCACTGGGTAAACGCATAAAAACTCAAATAAAAATAGACGTGCCCCAGTCAAACACAGGAGATAAATTATGGTGGAATATAATTTTTGTAGGTTGGTTTGAAGATAACAAAGCTTTTGAATGGTCAATTGCTCCAAGGTTATATGAAGCGATTGATAATCTTGTGTCTACGAGTCAACTGGACATATCAAATATTGAAATATCAATGAATACAGATGAGATAAAACAAAGAACCAAAATAGAAATAAAGGAAGATGATATGACTAAGAAAGTACCTGAAGCCCCTCAACAAGAAGATAAAAAATGTCAAAGTAAACATGAAATAGGGACGATTGACAACGTAATATTGCAAGATGTTGAAAAACCAACTGAAGAAGAAAAAGAAGTGGTGTCTGAGCCAGTAGAAAAAGCATGGAAAAATAATTCTGATTTAGATGAAGAAGAAAGATTAGATGCATTTTTAGATGATTTATTCGCAGATGATGACGACCCAGTTGATGAAGAACCAAGCTACGCTGAACTAGCTGAAATTGAAAAAATGCTTAACAGCCCATACAGTCCGATAGCAGAGCCAGCTGTCCCATATCAACAACCAGTGGCACCTATTCAAGACAATGAGAAGCAAAAAGAAATAATTGCTAAATGGGAACAACTAAAAAGCGAATGTTTGGACTATTATGGTGCAAGTTGTGAAATATGTGGTATAGATTTTGGATACACCTACGGTGACCAATTTGAAAACCTAATTGGTGTACGCAACCTAAAATCGGATAAAGAAGAATGGGATAACTTAGATGTTGACCCTGAAAAAGATTTAGTTCCAATGTGCAACAACTGCAGTTGTGTAATGAAATCAAAAACACCTCCCTATACGCTAGATGAAATGAAAAAAATATATAATAAATAAGCTTACAATGACCTCGATAGAACTTTACTTCTATTATGAGGTTATTTTTTTTGAAGTTTTTTATAAAAAGTGAAAAAAAGTTGTTAGATTAACTGTCTATATAAGTATAGCAACAAATTTTATTAAGAAAGAAGGCACACCATGACAGAAAGAAGGTTGTTGAAGGGACTAGCAAAAGGCAACGTTAAATATTACGAGAAACTAGTTGACACATATTCAAAATATGTAACAGTAGTAGTACAAAACGTGGGTCGCACATTAAGCACGCAAGATATTGAAGAACTTGTTGCCGATGTGTTTATAAAAATATGGAACAATCGTGATAAATTGGACATCAGGGAGGAGTGCCTAAAAGGGTATTTGGCTGTGATGGCACGAAATATCACGCTAAATAAACTTAAAACGGCAGGAAAAATACGACAAGTTGAACTTGAAGAAAATGAAGTGTATGGCGAAAATGACAATTCGCTTGAAAGCAAGATTTTGCAATCAGAAATGCAACAAACTGTGTTAGAGCTTATAGAGCAATTACCAGACCCCGATAATGAAATTTTTATTAGACGGTATTTATATTTTGAGTCACTAAACGAAATATCCGAAAATATGAACATTCCACTTGGAACCGTTGGAACGAAAATTGCAAGAAGTAAAACTAAACTAAAAAAAGGATTGCTTGAAAGGGGGGTGTGTTATGAATAATAACATAAACAAATTGCTTGATGAAGTGAACGCACAGTTGGAACAAAATTTAGACGAAAACATATCTCAAGAGAGAATAAAGGAGTTAGCTATGAAAGGTATAAAAACACAAAACAAATCTAAAGTTATTAATTTTCCAAAAAGAACATTGCCAATGGCAGCAGCATTTACGTTATTTAGCACAGCGACATTTGCAGCAGGTCTAAGCTATTATAGCCAAAACTTATTTGGCGATGATTATGAAATTGTTGAAGAACACATTGCAAGAATTGGGCAGTCAGTTGAATTTGATGGAGTTAGAGTTACGCTTGAGGAAGTGTTGGCTGTTGATAAAGAAGCAGTTATTATTATCTCAACGACAAATGTTGATGGAACTGCGATGGACGAGGGTGCATTTTATATGGATAGCATTTCGATTATTGCAACAGATGCAAACGGAAATAGAGCGTTTAGTAGTGGACACTCAATGGCAAGTAAGTTGTCAGAAGATAACCTGAAACTTATTACTACAATTCAATATGATTTAGACGAGAGTTTAGAAAACATGACATTATCTATTTCTGTAGGTGATTTATTTGCAGACAAGGAAATTGTTGCACCAGCACAAAATATTGATTTACGAGGTATGTACGAAAGCTCAAAACAATGGGGGTATATAGAAAATCCAAACAATATTAACTTACAAGAAATTTTTGGAGCGTCGTTATCTCAAACATTTTCAGATGTTTTACCAGAGGGCGTAAATATTGCTAGAGTTCAGTATAAAGAAGGCACAGACTTCACACTATTTTTTGAGGGTTATGAGGCGATGGACGGCACACGTATGCTATTAGTTTTGAATGACAGTGTGACTGGAAAATCTTATACACCAAATTTATCTAGTAGCAATTATACTGAAAAAGGTAAAATTGGTGAGATATCGTTTTTTGAAGAAGCTGATGAAATTATGGCTAACTTAGACAATATGACGGTGGAAATACAGATGTCATCACTTATAAAACTTGCTGAAGGGTCAGCGGACTTTACTGTTGATATAAATGATATCGAATTGCCAACTGTATCAGCGGAAGTGAATACATTTATTCCTTAACACCCCAATTGTTAGGTTACAAAGTATTAACGGCTTGGATTTATTACATGAAACTTGTAATAACAAATTTCTAGGTCTACACTTAGGAAACACAATGTATACAGGCTTAACAAAAACAAAGAAAGACAGTTATTGGGAAAAAAGGAAATATCGACCTTAAGGACAAAATTTTCAAGATTCCCAATTCCTCCTAAGTACAAGAACGTACACTTTAAAACTGTCAATGGAGTTTATCCTTCAAACAAACTTATCAACAAAAGTTTCAATATTGATGCAGATAATTGCTTTCTATGCCACACTAACCTAGAAACAACTGAATATGTATTTCACTGCTGTGAAGCTGATCAATGTCTTCATCAAACCCAGACCTCTTTCCTGCAACTGTGCTTTCTGCACATTCTCAATAAAATTCATTATGGTAAAAATCCTAATGATTACACATGCCAGTGGCATAAGGTTGTTACAATGGGCCCTGGTGCCATGCATCATGATGGGCCTTAATGCTTCCTTCTGCATGGATGTTGACACACATGAGGGCAGCCTCCATGCTAATACCAGCCGAACTGCTTCGCTTTTGTCGTCTGGCTGTTGACTAGTTGAACGAAAAAGAAAACAGACAAAAGTATCCAATTCAAGGGTCTTTGCTACCTTCTCCTGTTGTGTATATCTATCTAAATATATGTATATATATTTATATGTATATGTATTTTTTCTATTTACGCTGACATATGCCAATCCTTCAAAATCTCTAATGATTTTCACAACAAATGATGAATAATATTTTGGATTATGTAAAAATCTGGGCATTTGTTTTGCGTGAAAAGGGTAGAAAATTGAACACCTACACGCCATATGGTGCAGTTCAGCTGGTAGGTCAGAGGAGACATTTTCATTCACACTGCAGCTCTCAGACTTTTTTTCTTCACTCCTGGCTGATAAAAAATTGCCCGCTCTGCTTCTCACAAAGTACAGTCAGCAGGCTGAGTGATCATTTAAACAACAGCATAAAGTTCCTCAGGTATTTCACTGTTGGACACCGGCTTCCTACAGCAACTTTTACCGCGGGCAATTTTCTCCTCTGTTATTTCAGTGTATTGGCAGAGAAGGCAGCAGCAATAAATGTTACAGAAAACTTGTCAAAATGTTTATGAGTCACAGCGCATATTACACTCTCAACTTCAAACAGAGCAATCATTTTCCTTTTAAGTTCGGCTCCTGTTCAGACACTGCAGGTGTGTCTCCACTCCATGCTGGTACGATGCGCACCGTGTTGTTAGATAAAGTCAGCCAAAGTCTGTGATCAATTTAAAATAAAAAGCAAAACTAAACTTCTCTACATTGGGTCTCTGGTTTTTGTGCAGCATAGCAAAATAACTTACAGTACAATACTACCAACATGAAATAACTTGTTAGTGAATCATTTTTCCCTGTGAGTGAGCACTGCTGATGCAGCCTTAGAGTATGTTAGAACCAACATAACTAAAAATAACATAAATCAGTAATGATTGTTTGGGATACAGTCACATGGAGTAAGTTTAAAATAAACTGACTTACATCTCATCCCTTATTCATCTGTGGTTGTGTTGTACTAAAGT
>LNZQ01000184.1 GCA_002007315.1 Epulopiscium sp. Nele67-Bin004 | reverse complement strand
CAAATATTGCAGGGCAAAACAGTAAAACATTAGAAAAAAGTGCGGGTGGCACACCAACTACAGGCAAGCAAATTGCAGCCCAACTTCTAAAAGAGTATGCCGATAAAGGTATGCTTGAAGGGCGAGTTAAAAGTGAAAACGGGAAAACTCTGCTGGAGCTTGCAGATGGACGTAGTTTTGAGGCAAAACTTCAAACGAGTGTGCCACTAAATAGGCTTATGATGTTTGACGTTAGCACAAATGCTAAAGGTGAGCTGTTACTAAATCCTCAACTTAGTCAACATGAAAATATGTCTGAACAAGTTATCTCACAATTAAATTTGCCAGACACCCCAGAAATGAAAGCATGCGTTGACTTATTTATGTCCAAATCTATGGAGCTTGACAAACAAGATTTATTGACATCACATTTTCAAGTTAAAAGCTTTGAAATGCCTGCTGAAGTTGTAACAAATTTGATGGAAAAAGCAAGTACTTTAACTTTAAGTGAACTTGAAACAGCTCAGGCTATGAAGAAAGAGGGGCTTGAAGTGTTAACTGATGAACTTGTGGAAGTTGCTCAAAATTTAGATGAGGAAGGCAAACAAAAAGTTGCAGAGCTAATAAATAAAACTCTTGCTTCAACAAGCCAGCCAGAGCAGCAAGCTAAAACACAAATAGACCAAACAACAACTCAAGATAATCCACAAATTTTGATTGAAACAGCTGAAGTGATTCAAGAATTTGAGACTATTGATGACCTAGATAAACTGTTTACACAAGAGGTTGAAGAAACACTTGAAGTAGTAGACAATAGCGAAACAATAGAGGTTGATGAGGAGTTTACGACTGAAAGGCTTAGGGAATATTTACTTGAAGCTAGTGATGGGAAAATAGATAAACAATTATCTAAGTTTGAGCAACTAATTGAAGTACTTGAAGAAGCGATTGAAGATATAGAAAAAAGCGAAAAATCAGATAAGCCAGACACAATATCTTTAAAAGAAAATCTTGAAATGGCAAAAGAAAAAACCGAAGTAATGGTAAAACTGCAGCAAGACGGTCAGTTTAATTTATTATCGCCTATGTTGCATCATCAACTTGAAAATGGTAGTGTGCATTTTTTTGAGCCTAAAGGAGCAAACGGTAAAAATGATCAAGGTTTATATATCGTTATTGCACTTGATATGGTTGCACTTGAACACATTCAGTTGCATATTCATAAACTTGACAAAGATTTAAACATTCACTTATTTGTAGAAAATAAAGAAATACAATCTTATTTGCAACCGCATTTGACGCAACTTATAAAAATAGCTGATGAGGAGGGGTATAAAATTAGTGGAATAAGTATTGATACTAATAAGGAAGAAACCCCAAGTATAAATCTTCAAGCTATGACGAACGTTAGCAATTTTGACTTTAAAATATAGGGGGAGGTCAATATGGAGGAGAAAAAACCGCTAAAAAAAGCTGTAGCCATTGCATATGAGGGAGGCGAAAAAGCACCAGAAATCGTTGCCTCAGGAAAAGGCTCTGTTGCAGAAAAAATAATAGAAGAAGCAAAAAAAAATGCTGTACCTGTATATGAAGACAAAAAATTGGCAAATCTCTTAACAGAGGTAGAAGTTGGAACTCAAATTCCGCCAGAAGTTTATGAGCTTGTGGCAAAAATACTAATGTTTGTAGGTGATGTCGATGAATTATACGCAAGGACAAAACGGTAGTAGAGGTGTAGGGACAAAATACGAAAACTTGGCAGTTAAATATCTTGAGGATTTAGGCTATACGATTATAACAAAAAACTATAGAAATAAAACAGGTGAAATTGATATTATCGCACAAGACAACAATTACTTAGTTTTTGTTGAAGTGAAGTATAGACAAAGTTCAGCGTTTGGACACCCCAGAGAAGCTGTAAACTATTCCAAACGAAAAAATATCATAAAAGTTGCAAAATATTATTTGTATACACATAAACTAGATGTATATTGTAGATTTGATGTGGTAGAAGTGTGTGATGATAAAATTAATCATCTACCGAATGCATTTTGGGAGGGCTAAAATGGACGCAAAAATTATAAATAAAAATATCCCGCTAGTTATATTTAATGGGTGGGAAGACAAAGTTATTCATGCTTTTTCAACTAGGCTTGGAGGGGTAAGCAAAGGAGCGTGTGAGTCGTTAAACTTAGGCTTTAACCGAGGAGACGAGAATGAAAATGTACTAAAAAATTATGCTATTATAGCTGATGCACTTGGAGTAGACAAAAACAGTTTTGTAGCATCACAGCAAACTCACAAAACAGCAGTAATAAAAGTAACAAAAGATGACTTAGGCAATGGAATTTATACACCAAACAAATTTAGTGATATAGATGGAATTTATACAGATGATGAAGAAGTTACACTAGTTACATATTATGCGGATTGTGTACCACTATTTTTTTATGCACCTAAGCACAATATGATAGGAATAGCACACGCTGGGTGGCGTGGCACAGTTGGTGAAATAGGCAAAGAGCTTGCAACAATATGGAATGAGCAATATGGAATTAGTTTTGAAGATATAGAAGTTGGAATAGGTCCGTCAATATGTTCTAGTTGTTTTGAGGTTCATAATGATGTGGCAGACGAGTTTTTAGGCAAGTCGATATTTAGTGAGTTTGTCGTATACGATAAAACTATAAATAAATATAACATTGACCTGTGGGAATGTAACAAAAAAAGCCTTGAAGTACTTGGCATAAAGAAAATTTATATGTCATCAATGTGTACTTGTTGTAACCCAGATACATTTTTTTCGCATAGAAAAACAGGTGCGAATAGGGGGTCTTTAGCGGCGTTTATGAGCCTTAGAAAGTAGAGAATTAAAGATGAAAAAACACAAGATAATAGAGGTTCAAGAGTACAGTATAGCTGAAGAAATGGAAATTGAAGCAGGTGATTTGTTGGTTTCTATAAATGGTCAACAAATTGTAGATGTATTTGATTATAGATATTTGCTATCAGATGAATTTATTGAAGTTGAAATTGAAAAACCAAATAAATCACGTTGGATACTAGAAATTGAAAAAGAAATCCCCGAAGATTTGGGGCTTATTTTTGAAACAGAGCTTATGGACGATTTGATACGATGTCGAAACAAATGTAAGTTTTGTTTTATAGATCAACTGCCCCCAAATATGAGGAAAACAGTATATTTTAAAGATGACGACTGGCGATTGTCATTTTTAAATGGAAACTATATAACACTAACAAATATGTCTGAATTTGATATGGAGAGATTAATAAAATATAGATTGTCACCAATAAATATTTCAATACATGCAACTGACGCAGATGTGCGAAAATCTCTCCTACACAACAAACATGCAGGCAAAATATTAGAACAAATTGAAAGATTAGTAAAGTCGGGTATAAAAATAAATGGGCAAATAGTGTTATGCAAAGGCATAAATGACGGCGACATACTCGAAAAAACTATAAAAGATTTAAGTGAGTTTATACCCGATATATTATCGCTAACTATCGTACCTGTTGGAATTTCAAGATTTAGAGAAAATTTGCCGTACTTAGAGTCCTTTGATAAACCATCGGCAAAAGTAGTTATTGATATAGTTAAGCGATGGCAAAAGTACTATTTTGAAAAGATGGATACACGCTTTGTTTATGCAGCAGATGAATTTTATGTTGTAGCTGACCAAGATGCCCTAACCTATGAAGAATATGAGGGATTTCAAGTTCTTGATAATGGGGTTGGCATGTTGACAAAGTTTAGAACAGAACTGACACATGAGCTATCAAAGTATGAGCAAAATGATATATCGTTACAATATGTTTGTGTTACAGGCAAAATTGCGGAAAAATTTATGAGACAAAACACGCAGTTAGTAAGCGAAAAGTTTTGCAACATAGAGATAGATGTTCAAGGAGTAACAAACCACTTTTTTGGAGAGAATGTTACAGTAACAGGGCTATTGACAGGGCAGGACATAGTGGCACATCTAAAAGATAAGAACGTAAAAAATAAAACTTTATTAATAGCTGAAAATATGTTAAAGTGTGGTGAGCCTGTATTTTTGGACGATTATACAACGATGGACGTTGAACAGCAATTAGGTTGCACAATACAAATTGTTTCAACAGACGGCGATAAGTGGTTACAAGCAATAACAAAAACAAATACACAACAAACGAATGACAAGAGGAGAGGTCAATATGAGCAAGCCAATAGTAGCAATAATAGGTAGACCAAATGTAGGGAAATCTACATTATTTAATAGATTAGCAAAGGCAAGGATTTCGATAGTAGATGACACGCCAGGGGTAACAAGAGATAGAATTTATGCAGATGTTGAGTGGCTTACGCATAAGTTTACGATGATTGATACGGGCGGTATTGAGCCAGAAAGCACAGATTTTATTTTGAGCCAGATGAGAAGACAAGCTGAGGTTGCGATTGAGTCAGCAGATGTTATCGTACTTTTGGTTGACGTTAAAACGGGAGTAACAGATTCTGACATGCACGTTGCAAATATGCTACGTCGTGCACACAAGCCAGTTATTTTAGTTGTAAACAAAGTTGATGACATGGCTAAATACGAAATGGGCATATATGAATTTTATAGCCTAGGTCTTGGTGACCCAATTCCAGTGTCTGCAGGACAAATGTTAAATTTTGGGGATATGCTTGATGAAATAGTTGCACATTTTCCAACTGACCTTGATGAAGAAGATGAAGATGACGTTATAAAAGTAGCAATTATAGGAAAGCCAAATGTAGGAAAATCTTCGCTTGTAAATAAAGTGCTTGGTGAAGAACGAGTTATAGTTAGTGATATTGCTGGAACAACACGTGACTCGATTGACACAGATGTTATAATAGATGACCAAAAATATACACTTATAGATACAGCAGGACTTAGAAAGCGAAAAAAAGTAAAGGAAGATATCGAGAAATATAGTATAATAAGAACAGTAGCTGCAGTTGAACGTGCTGATATAGTTTTAATTTTGATTGACGTAAACGAAGGAATAACTGAGCAAGATACAAAAATTGCAGGAATGGCACATGAGGCGGGAAAAGGTTGTATAGTTGCTGTAAACAAATGGGACTCTATCGAAAAGAACGACAAGACGATGAACGAGTATGTAAAAGAAATAACAAATACACTTGCATATATGAGATATGCTCCATGTGCATTTATATCAGCAAAAACGGGACAACGAGTTACTAAATTATTTGATACGATTAAGATGATTTCGCAAAATCAATGTATGCGAATAAGTACGGGTGTGCTAAACGATGTGTTGTATGAGGCTATGGCTATGAATCAGCCACCATCTGATAAGGGGAAAGCCCTAAAGATTTTTTATATGACGCAAGTTAGTATAAAGCCACCAACATTTATTTTATTTGTAAATGACAAACAACTTATGCACTTCTCATATCAACGATATATAGAAAATCAAATGAGAGAGGCATTTGGATTTAAGGGGACGCCAATTCATTTCATAGTAAGGGAGAAAGGAAGCAAAGAATAACATGTTTAGAATAATAGCGTTAGTAATAGGATATTTGCTAGGGGGAATACAAACAGCTATTGTGTACAGTAGACTTCAAGGAACTGACATTAGAGAGCACGGTAGCGGAAATGCAGGTAGTACGAATATATTGCGAGTATTTGGAAAAAAAGCCGCCCTAACCGTGTTCATAGGGGATTTACTAAAAGCTATTATAGCTGTCGTAGTTTCAAGAATGTTGTTTCCAGAAGATAGCATAGTTGCAGGTCTATATGCTGCGATTGGAGCAATAATTGGGCATAGTTACCCGATGTTTTTTGGATTTAAAGGCGGAAAAGGAATTGCAGTAACAGTTGGGAGTATATATTTTATTGATGTTAGAATTGGGATAATTGTAAGTATAATATTTCTTATAAGCGTATATTTAACAAAAATAGTTTCTTTAAGTTCTATGTTACTTACAGCATCTATTCCAGTTTTTATATATTTATTTCATAGATATCAACCATCAGTTACAGAGGCGGTTATACTTGGTGCAACAATTTCTTTTATAACAATTTTTAGACACAGAAGCAACATAAAACGAATTATTGAAGGTACAGAATCTAGACTAGGTCAGAAAAAAGAACAATAATAAAAAGCGAGGAGAGATACCATGAATAAAATTAGCGTATTAGGTGCAGGAAGCTGGGGGCTTGCATTAGGACTACTACTTAATGAGAAAGATAATAAAGTGACTTTTTGGTGTCATACTGAATCGGAGGCGGACGACTTGAGTTTGCATAGGGAAAACAGAGTGTGTTTGCCAGGAAAAAAAATTCCCCCAGATATTGAGATAACATCTAACATTGAAGAAGCTGTTAAAGATAAAGATATAATAGTGTTTGCTGTTCCATCAAAAGCAATACGTAGCACGACACAGCTTATTAAGCCTTATGTAGAAAAAAATACTATTATCGTAAACGTTTCAAAAGGTATAGAAGAAGAAACATTGCTTAGACTGTCAGAAGTTATAAATACTGAAGTTGATAACGATGTAGTTGTTTTGTCTGGTCCAAGCCACGCAGAAGAAGTTGCAAGACATGTTCCAACAACTGTTACTGTTAGTGGGAAAAATATGGACGCTGCACTAAAAATACAAGATACATTTATGACAAAATATTTTAGAGTGTATACAACAGAAGACACTGTTGGCGTTGAACTTGGTGGTGCACTAAAAAATGTTATTGCACTTGCAGCTGGTGCGGCTGAAGGTTTAGGCTACGGTGACAATACAAAAGCAGCACTTATAACACGTGGTATCGCTGAAATGTCTAGACTGGGTGTTGCGATGGGTGGCAGTATGGCAACTTTGGGTGGGCTATCTGGAATAGGTGACCTTATCGTTACATGTACAAGTGGGCATAGTAGAAATAGACGTGCAGGCGAACTTATCGCACAAGGAAACACGTTAGATGAAACTTTAAAAAAGATTAATATGGTTGTTGAGGGTGTCCCAGCAACGAGAGCAGCATATGCCCTAAAAAAGAAATATGATATAGATATGCCTATAACAGAAGCTGTTTATAAAAGCTTATTTGAGAACGAGCCTGTTAGAGAATCTATAACTGCTTTAATGCTACGAGATAAAAAAACTGAAGAAATTTAAAAAAAGTGTCATATATCACCTATTTGTACATATATTTAAAGTGTACCCATACATTTATAATTTAAAATCTTTAGAAGGAGGTTTTGAGATGGAACACTACGATATATATAGAGATATTTCCGAGAGGACAGCAGGTGATATATACATAGGAGTAGTCGGACCCGTAAGAACAGGGAAGTCAACGTTCATTAAAAGGTTTATGGAAGCTTTAGTAATTCCTAATATTCAAAATGAATATAGCAAAGAAAGAGCTCAAGATGAATTGCCACAAAGTGGCGGTGGCAGCATGATTACTACAACTGAACCTAAGTTTATTCCAAACGAAGGTGTTAATATTACTATTGGTGGGGACTTTGAAGTTAATGCAAGACTAATTGACTGTGTTGGATACGTTATTCCAGAAGCAGAAGGTTATATGTATAGCGACAACACACCTAGAATGGTAAAAACTCCTTGGTATAACGAGGAAATCCCATTTACGCAAGCTGCTGAAATCGGAACTAAAAAAGTAATTGCTGACCATTCAACGATTGGGGTTGTTATCACTACTGATGGTAGCGTAACAAACATTCCAAGAAATAGCTACTTAGAAGCTGAGGAAAGAGTTGTAGCTGAACTTAAAAAACTTGGTAAACCTTTCGTGGTAGTTTATAATACAAAACGACCTTTTGATGCTGATATAATTGATGAAGCTCAAGAATTATCTAAAGCTTATGATGTGCCAGTTATCCCTATGGATATTGCACAAATGAAGATTGAAGATATAAATCAAATTTTAGAACGTGTGTTATATGAGTTTCCATTAAATGAAATTCAATTTATGTTACCAAAATGGTCAGAAACTTTAGACAACGATCACTGGTTTAAGCAAGATTGGATTAACTATATAAAAGAATACATTTTCCCGCTTGAAAATATTAGGCAAGTAAAAGATGCTTTGGAGAAATTTAAAGACATTGAACATGTTAGAAATGTATTTTTGGATAAAATCCAACTTGGTGAAGGTGCAATTAAAGTTGAAGTTACGACAGATGAAGATTTGTTCTACAAAATTTTATCTGAAACAACTGGAATGGAAATCAATGGCGACCACGAACTTATGGAGCTTATCAAAAACCTTGCAGCAACTAAAAAAGAGTATGACAAAGTGGCTCAAGCTCTTGATGATGTTAAACGTAAAGGTTACGGTGTAGTTAACCCAAGCAAAGAAGAACTTACGCTTGAACAACCTGAAATTGTTAAGCAAGGAAATAGATTTGGGGTTAAACTTCGTGCGAGTGCTCCAAGTTATCATATTATACGAGCTGACATTCAAACGGAAGTGTCACCACTTGTTGGGACAGAGCGTCAAAGTGAAGATTTGATTGACTACTTAACAGGCGAATTTGAGGCAGATCCTCACACTGTATGGGAGTCTAACATTTTTGGGCGTTCACTTTATGACATCGTTAATGAAGGTTTACAAAATAAGTTGTACAAAATGCCAGAAGATGCACAAGAGAAGTTACAAGAAACGTTGCAAAAAATTATCAATGAGGGCACTGGCGGCTTGATTTGTATAATTATATAATAAAAGAAGCAGGGATATATCGGTTGATATGTTCTTGCTTTTTTTGTATGTTAAAATATGCTATAATTATCCAAAAAGGAGAGATTATATGACTGACCAAATTCAACATAAGTTATCACAAATAGAAAAACAACATAACGTTAAAATATTATTTGCTATAGAGTCTGGCAGCCGTGCGTGGGGGTTTGCATCACCAGACAGTGACTATGATGTGAGATTTATATATGTGAGACCACTAGAATATTATTTGCGACTTGATAAAACGTCAGATGTTATAGAATGGCAGCTTGATGACGTGTTTGACATTTGTGGGTGGGACATAAAAAAAGCATGTGAACTGCTATATAAGTCAAATCCAACTTTACTTGAATGGTGTCGTTCGCCCATAGTTTACAAAACAACAGCTGAGTTTGAGAGATTTAAAGAAGTGGCAAACAACTGTGCTATAAATAAAGCTGTATTGTATCACTATTTAAGTATGGCTAAAAAACAATATCATCGATATATGGAGGGGGAGCAAGTGACACACAAAAAATATTTGTACCAATTACGAGCAGTTTTGGCATGCAACTGGATTTTAGAGCACAACGAGCCGCCACCAATGGAGTTTGAAACTATGATGAACTATTATTTTAGTGGGGATATGTTGTCGGTAACACAACGCCTAGTTGAAATTAAAAAACAAAGTTTGGAGAAAGATATCGCCAAAAAAATATCAATAATAGATGATTACTTATATGAACAATTTGCTATAATAGAAAACAAACTTCAAGCGTTAGAAACGACAGATAAAAATTCATGGCAACCGATAAATGAATTGTTTTTGAGCTATATATTAGATACATGTCGATAGCACGAACTAGAGACATAATAAAAAAAGCAGCATATGGTGTAGATTTTGTGTTGTTAGGTATAGGGGGCGAAACGTTAGCTTTTATTAGTACAATAACAAGGACACCAGAATTAATGGAGTTAGAAAATTTAGATAAGGAGGTTGGAGGTATGTGTACTTCAATGCAACGATTTAAAGAAGAAAACTTAAATAAAGGTAGAGCAGAAGGAATAGAGCAAGGAATAGAACAAGGTAGAGAAGAAAGAAGTATAAAAATAGCAATAAATTTATAGATTTTTAGCAAGAAAACCACTATCCCTTTAGGGGAGTGGATGAATTGCCTATTAACTTTAGAAAAATGCCTTGACGACAAGGGATTTTTCGTATAGACTATTTTTGACAAGTAAAATACATGACGAAAACCAAGTCCGTATATTGTCAAATATAATACTAACCAACCGTAGGGACTA
>LNZQ01000183.1 GCA_002007315.1 Epulopiscium sp. Nele67-Bin004 | reverse complement strand
AATATACACCCATGTCTATACTAACAATGTCACCACTCTTTAATCTCCTATTCCCCGGAAGTCCATGTACTACTTCTTCATTTATAGAAATACATGCTGAGGCTGGATATCCATACAATCCCTTAAACGATGGAATTGCATGCCTTGAACGAATATATCTATCTGCTAGAGAATCTAACTCTTTAGTAGTCATACCAACTTGCATATATTTTGACATATATAAATGGGTATCACTCAAAATATTAGCTGATTCTTGCATTAAATCAATTTCTTTTTGAGATTTAATAGATATAGCCATCTTTATTCAACTCCTAATGCTTTCTTTATCCTCTCACGCACTTCATTAACTAAACCAACACCATCAACGTGTACTAACTTACCTTGTTTTTCATAGAACCCAACTAATGGCGAAGTTTGCTCATGGTAAACTTCTAGTCTTTTCTTTACTGTTTCTTCTTTATCATCATTTCGTTGAACTAATTCACCTTCACATTTATCACATGTTCCTACTACAGCTTCAACATTATATACTTTATGATAAGATGCACTACAACTAGAACATACTGTTCTACCTGATACACGTTCAATTATAGTTTCGTCAGGTACTTCTACTTCTAAAACATAATTTATTGCCATTTTAAGTTCATCTAACATTTCGTCTAATGCTATAGCTTGAGGGATAGTTCGAGGAAAACCATCTAAAATCATTCCATTGTCACAATCGCCTTGCTCTAATCTAGATTTTACAAGTTCAATTATAAGTTGGTCTGGAACTAGTTTTCCTTCGTCCATATATTCTTTTGCACGTTGCCCAAGCGTTGTGTTTTTAGAAATATTTTCCCTTAATAGGTTGCCTGTTGAGATAATTGGAATATTGAACAGCTTCATCAGAAATTCTGATTGTGTTCCTTTTCCCGCACCTGGTGCACCTAATAAAATTAATCTCATTATTTTTCGGCTCTCCTTCTATCTATAAAAACCCCTTATATTGACGCATTAACATTTGGGATTCTAATTGTTTTACAGTTTCTAGGGCTACCCCAACTACAATTAATAAAGATGTTCCTCCAAAAGCAACTGGCATTCCAGATACTGCTTCAAATATTATAGGAGTCATCGCTAATATAGCTAGAAAAATAGCACCTAATAAAGTTATATGCGTTGCTATTTTTGATAAATAATCCGATGTGGGTTTACCTGGTCTAATACCCGGAATAAACCCTCCACTTTTTTTCATATTTGCTGCTATATCAATAGGATTAAACGCTATTGTCGAATAGAAAAAAGCAAATCCAAATATCAAAAGAACATATAAAGTTCCACCTATTGGCGTATTCCATCTTAGATTTTGTATTATATTCGTCCATGCAACGCTAGGATTACTTACAAATAAGCTAGTTAAGATTTCGGGAAATTGAATAAGTGACATAGAAAATATAACTGGCAAAACTCCTGCTAAGTTAACTTTGATAGGTATATGCTGAGATTGTCCCCCATATACTTTTCTACCTGACATACGCTTAGCATATTGCACTGTTACTCTTCTTTCTCCTAGAGCCATATAAACTGCGAATCCAATCATTATTACAAATAACACTACAAGACAAATTGATACTACATAATTATCATAAGTTAATAAAGTAGTGACCGCTTGTGGTAGCGATGAAACGATATTAATAAAGATAATTAAAGAAATTCCATTTCCTACACCTTTTTCCGTAATTTGTTCTGTATAATTATACTAGGTTAATTTTAAAATATTATATTACCATAATAGTTATATAAAATAAGAAAAATAAAATATCATATTCAAGTAAAGCATGATGTAAAATTTAGTTAGTGTTCCAATTAAAAATAATATATCGTGAATTTAAAAGCATTATAAAAGTCAGTTGAATGTCCTAATTGAAAATAATATCCCATACTCAAATAAAACATATTTTAACATTCTGCTGGTTGCATAAAAAATTTTTTATGTTATTATATTTTTAACTAAGATAAAATAATTTAATATTGTGAGGGCTTTCTTATGTCTGAATGTATCTATGTAGACGGTAAATTTTGTTCTGAAGAAAATGCTAAGGTTTCTGTATTTGACCATGGTTATTTATATGGTGACGGTGTATTTGAAGGGATACGCTTTTATAATTCACGAATATTTAGATTTGACAAACACATGAAGCGTCTTTATGATTCTGCTAAGGCAATATTATTAACTATACCTGTTGATGTAAATGAATTTAAAGAAATAATAAAAGAGTCTGTTAGAAAAAGTGGTTTTACAGATGGCTACTTACGTGTTATTGTAAGTAGAGGTATGGGGGATTTAGGATTAGACCCAAGAAAATGCCCCAAGCCTACTATTGTTGTTATACCTGCAAAATTAAAGCTATATCCACAAGAGGCTTATGATAATGGTATGTCTATTATAACTGTGCCTACAAGAAGAAGCCCTAGTGAAGTATTAAACCCTAGAATAAAGTCGCTTAATTATTTAAATAATATACTTGCAAAAATAGAAGCATCTAATGTTGGCTATGATGAGGCAATAATGCTTAATCAAGACGGCGGTGTTGCAGAATGTACTGCTGATAATATTTTCTTTATTAAAGATAAAGTTATATATACCCCTGCTATATCAAATGGTGCATTAAAAGGTATCACTCGTGATTTTGTATGTGAAATTGCACAAAAAGCAGGTTATGAAATAAAAGAAACTAATGTATCTAGGTATGATATATATACAGCAGATGAATTATTTATCACTGGTACAGCTTGTGAGATTATGCCCGTTGTAAAAGCAGACGGCAGAAGTATCGGTGCTGAAGGTAAAGTTGGCGATATCACAAAACAGTTGCTTGCAAAATTTACAGAGCTTGTTACAGTAGAAGGTGAGCCTGTATGATTTGCTCTATATGTAAATTGAATAAATCAACTATACATATACAAGAAATATTTAATGATAACCTTATTGAAGAAAAGCATATTTGTAAAAAATGTGCAGTAGAGCTAAATTTATTTGAAGAAAATAATTTATTTAATATACCAAATTTGGATATAAGTAAGTCTGATATAGGCTATCCAACACTTAATAGTATATTAGAAGATTCAAATAGTTGTAAAGATGACATAATATGTAGCAGTTGCGGTATGAGCCTATCAAAGTTCTTAGCAAAGAAAACTATAGGTTGTTATAGCTGTTATGATGCTTTTCAGGCGTATATAAAAGCATATTTGCTTTCATATACACTTACAAATTCTCATATAGGTAAAAAGCCTAATCAAGATATTGATAGCATCTCCATGTTTCTTGTTCTAAGAATAAGTCATTTCAAGCTGTTAAGAATGGGCCTCATTCACGAACCGTTCTTACGAACAAATTTGTTCTTAAGTCCCACTTACGAAGATTTTACAAAGATTGTGGCATTCATGAATGTTTTCTTATCCAGGATTTGTTCTTAGCTA
>LNZQ01000182.1 GCA_002007315.1 Epulopiscium sp. Nele67-Bin004 | reverse complement strand
GCGGACTATTAATATAATTTAAATAAAATGTAGGTGATATAATGAGTAGAGAATTAGTGTCATTTGATTATGCAATGAAGTATATATTAAGGCAGAAAACTAACTTTGATATACTAGAAGGCTTTTTAGAAGCACTGCTGAAAGAAGAAATAACTATTATAGATATACTAGAGAGTGAGAGTAATAAGGATAGGGATGAGAGTAAATTAAGCAGAGTGGATTTAATGGCGAAGGATAGTAATGATAGAAGGCTGATTATAGAAATTCAGTATGATAGAGAAGATGATTATTTAGAAAGAATATTGTGGGAATCGTCTAAAGTGATAACGGATAGTTTGGATAAGTCGCAGCCGTATAAAAATGTAGTTAAAGTAATATCGATAAGCATTCTATATTTTAACTTAGGATACGGAGAATACTGCACATATAAAGGCTGTGTGGAATTTAAAAGCTTAAACGAGGAGCAGAAAGGGCTAAAGTTAAAGCGAAATGTATTTCCGGAATATTATCTGATAAACGTAGATAGGTTTAAGGATGTAATTAATAGCGACTTAGATGAGTGGATATATATGTTTAGACATAGTGAAGTACCAGAAAATCCGAAGGCGAAGCATATGGATAAGGTGCAAGATAAGCTGGATGTGCTTAAGATGACTAAGCAAGAGAAGATAGCATATGAGACGTTTATTAGAAATAAGAAGATTGAGCAATCTATTAAGGATTCTGCTATGAGGGAAAGCTTCGATAAGGGTATTGCGGTAGGAGAAGCACGCGGTATTGCAGTAGGAGAAGAGCGCGGAATAGCGATAGGAGAAGCGCGTGGTAGAGTTGAAGGGAAAGAAGAAGGTATAGCGATAGGCGAAGCGCGAGGTGCAAACGAGGAGAAACGGAGGATGGCGATATCGCTGCTGGATTTACTTGGTAATGGGGATATTGCAAATACAACGGGGTTGTCGCTTAAAGAGGTGCAGCAGCTTAGGCGGGATGCTAAGAATAATTAGGCGGGATATTGCAAGTACGACGGGGCTGTCGCTAAAAGAGATTCAGCAGCTTAGGCGGGATGCTAAGAATAATTAGGGGGGATATTGCAAATACGACGGGGTTGTCGCTTAAAGAGGTGCAGCAAATTAGGCGGGATGCTAAGAATAATTAGGCGGGATATTGCAAGTACGACGGGATTGTCGCTAAAAGACGTACAGCAGATTAAGCGAGGAATAATAATTAGGCGGACTATTGCGGTCCGCTTTTTTTGTATTAGCTAATCGATTTTCGACTTATTTAGCGTTAATAAACCCAAATGCAACTTCGGCACAAGAAAATACTACTGTTAGTGAAGAACTCGCAAGTCAATCACATCACCTTGAAACGTTAGTTAAACAATTTAATTTTTAGGGGAATGCCGCAACGGCGTCCCCTTTTTTATAACGTCAATCCACATTCATCGTGTAGAGAGCAACTTTATGTTCGTTATTATGTTCGTGAAACAGCTGTATAGAATATAGTTGGGCATAAATAAAATGTCTTACAGTTTCAAATATCACGGGATAAACTTCGCAATAGTCTTCAATATTTAACTCATCTAACACCTCTAAAAACAATTTACTCGTTTGTACATACAATAATTTTAATTGTTTATAGTTGTCTGGAATTTCCTTATCTATTAGTTGAGTATCTATAAAATTAAACTCCTCGAACAATTTTGTCAGCTCGACCTTTATTTCATCATCAAGACGTTCCCCGATTGTTTTAAATAAATTTTGCAAAACTTCAATATGACCACAGCTATTATGTGCCCAAAATTTCAATGTGTTTTCCATACTACCCCTCCTATAATATCGCAATGATAATATTATATGTTGAGTAGCCAATTATAGTTCAAATTTTTTACATTTATTTTGACGTATAGTTCACTTCTGTTTCAAAGTCATAAATGCTACCTGTTGCTGCGTCTATATTGTATTCGTATTTGCGACCATTTTCGGTCCATTCTATTTCGTAAATCATTCTACCATTAAAAGTCTCTGTTTCTATTTCTAGGCGACTGATATTCTCTGGTGTTGCGTTAGCATGTGTAAATGCTATTTGAGCAGCATCGTCCCCCGTAATGTATTGTTGAGCTCTGTAGCTAGGCTCGAAATGGTTGTTGACTTGAGGGGCACTACACCCTATTAATAATAAACTTGTAGCTAATATAATTAAATCCTGCATAACTTCACTCCTTAAAAATTGTATAATTAAAGTATAACCATTTTTTTGAAGTTCATAACACTCACATGAAAATTTTTTATGTTCTATATTTTATGTGAGCACGCACAAAAACAGGGCGTATCATAACGCCCCCTCACATTTAATTTTCTTGCAATTTATATATGTATACCAATCGTTCACTTGCTGCTGTATGCCCTTGTTCGGCAACCTTATGATACAACTCAAGCATTTCCCATATGTCATCGTTTGGATTTTTTAATCTTCGTTTGCGACCATTTTTTTCTACTATTATCATACCAACACACATAGCTATTGTAAATGTTATATTAATGCCTTCCATAAAAAATGATGCTATCGGCAATATGCTAAGCAACGGTCCGCCAGCACTATTTTTTTCTAACTTATACGTATTAAAATATATTTCTGCAAGCTCAAATTGTGCATCTAAATGATTTTGTTTTACAGCTTTTTTATACCAGTGTATCGCCTTTTGCTTGTCCTCAGTAGTTCCGATTCCGTATAAATAACAGTCCCCTAACTGCTTCTGAGCCTCGGCATTGCCTGCATGTGCCGCCTTACAATACCAACTACACTGCTCAACTAATTTGCGGTCAGTCTCTGCTCTTTTTGCACAAATTAATTGTGCCTCGATATCGCCTTTCTCAGCCTGATTATACAACCGTTTTAAGTCTTGTTCAGCCTGCCGTTCACCCTCATCTATATTTTCATCATACTCAAATTTTAACGTAAATTGATGTTCTGCCTGTTCTACCATGATGTCAATTCCCCTCTATACTGTCATTTTACCCCCCCCCCTTGTAAGTGCTTTTTTTATATTATACTTCCTACACTATTATATTATACCTTATTTACAGACATATTTCAACATATTTGGGCTTTGAATTTCAAAATTAATATTTTAGTAACAAATATACCGTTAATCCATAAGGGGTTAACGGCTTTATCCCAATAATTAAAGCTTTTTTAAGACAATTATTTTATAACTAATATTTTAATGTGGCAAGATATTCAAGTCGTTCTTTAGCTGTTTGATGTCCCTTATCCGCAGCTCGCTTATACATTTCTATCATAAGCAAAACTTCTTCATTTTCGCCATTAGCTGTTTCAATCTGCTCTTGCGTTTTAGCTTTTTTCCCGATGCCAATAAGCCCTGCTGCAAGCGGTATTGCTATTGCACTTGCTGTTAAAACACTTGCTATACTCATCAAATTTACAGCCATACTTACCCCACGGTTTTTTTCCAATTTATGCTTTTCAAAATATAGTTCGGCGAGATTAAATTGTGCGTCCACATACCCTTTGTTTGCCGCTTCTAAATAGCATTTTATAGCAAATGTTTCACTCTGTGTAACACCTATGCCATAATAGTAACAATCTCCTAAACAATTTTGAGCTTCGGCAGAACCTTGTGCTGCTGCTTTCCCATACCATTCAAATTTTTCTACAAATCTACGTTCTTCCCCTGCAAGTCTAGCAAACTCAAGTATTTGTTCTACTTCATAACTATTACTCATATTTTATCACCTCTCCTCACATACTATTATATACTAAATACACGTAAGATAGTAAGTTTGATGTTTACTTTAGTGCAATATTACACTATAATTATATTATACTTACATCAGGAGGCAAAAAATATGAAAAAATTCGGAATTACGCTATTAGCTACATTATTTTGTGGGATCAATGTTTTTGGGTCACCCCATATTAATTTACTTATAAATAACAATTTAATGACATCTAATACACAACAAATTGATGCTACAACCCTCGTACCTGTTAGACTTGTAAGTGAACAACTTGGAGCAACTGTAACTTGGGACAACCCAACTATTACAATTTTCAAGGGAGATATAAACATTCAATTACAAATTGATAACACTATTGCAACAATTAACGGTGTAGAAACTACTCTAGCTGTCGCTCCAACTATTGCAAACGATACAACTCTTGTTCCGCTTAGGTTTGTATCTGAGGCGCTTGGCGTATCTGTTGATTGGGACAACGAAACGTATACAGTTTTAATAAATTCAACTAGAGATCAACTTGAGTTTATACCAAAGTACAATTCAAAGCAATTGTATGCAAACGATGCAAATATTAGTCGTATACTGCAAAATCCTTTGCCAGCAGACGTTGAATCATATAAATCATTTATCACAACTATCGAATACGAAAACGAAGGGTTTTTATGCGATATAGACAATAATGGCGTGGAAGAATTGGTGTTATTTTATTGGGATACAGTTGAAGATGTGTCTACAAAAATGGTCGGAATATATACACTTTATGAAAATAGAGCCGTTGAACTACTCACTTTACCAACTAGCAACGTTTCTGATAATGATTTATCCGAAATTTCTGTTGCCGAAAAAGATGGTAATTTTTATTTGTATATAGCCACTCAACAAGATAATCATTCCGGCGAAATCACTGTGTACGAGCTGGTAAACACGGAGCTATCAACAGTCGATAAACTAACTTACGCAATAGAAAAAGAAAACGGTCAAACAACTAGTATAACCGCAACCAAAAATAACAAAAAAATATACTCACCCGAGCTAGGAGAGTATATAAGCAGCTTTACTAACTTAAAAACTTGTACCGAAATTTATGGAAAATTGGATCATGGCATTTCTTTTGATAAATTAGCCGAACAATTAGTAAACTAATTAGCCCAAAATATTTATTTTAGTGATTATTTATTTAAAACTCTGTCAATAATTTAATAACACTAAAATATTTAAGGAGGACGAATTATGTTTATACAACACAATTTTTTTACTAATGTAGTTCAATCAACCGACATACTTTTTGAGCTAGAACAATTTAAACAAGCTATGTGTAAATATGGCATAAATGCTTTACCTAGCACATACAAAGTCAAATCTGCACATAGCAAAAACACATATTATCTAAAATTGCATAACGGTACTAAAGTATTGTTTACATTTATTAAAACTACATCAAATAACAATGAAATTTTATTTTTGGAAACAACAAAAAATATGTACGATAACATATATCAAGCATCTAAAAATGTTTTGTCGTTTTTAATACCAACAAAATGGATACCATCTACGGCAATTTCCAGCGTTTTGCCTATGGACGTTCAACTAAAAGTGGAAAAAAACTTTTTAGATACTATAGCCCAACGCACTGGCGTTATCGAAAAAATTGTTAAATTTCAAACTCAAATGACGGACTGCAACAATATAATTTTAAATATGCCAAACGGCTACCATATCGATAGATTTTACGGAACTAATATATATAAATTTTATCTTAATGATAGCGATAGAATTTTATTTCAATTCGATAATGATACAAACAACAAAGAGATTATATTTTTGTGTTTTGCTACGCATGATGAACAAGAGCGTCTTGCCTATAAATTTTCAAACAAAACGATAAATACTCATACAGTAAGTTTGTATACGTATGATACTTCATATGTGCCAGCCGATGTAAAACCCGAGATTGAAATTTCCCCACGTACAACAGCTGAATATGATCATCTTGAACTTTTAAAAACAGATGGCAATTTAATACAGTATATTACTAATCCAACAGACCTCGAATGCATTGCTGCTGTTAGACAAAACGGTTTTTCTATACGATATATAAAAAATCCTACTATTGATATGCAACTTTCTGCTGTTAGACAAAATCCATATTCAATAGAATATATCAAACAACCTTGTGAAGAAGTGCAACTTTCTGCAGTGAGGCGTGACGGATTTACAATTAAATATATCGAAAACCCAAGTGAAGAAATACAGCTTGCTGCAGTTAGGCAAAACGGGTTTGTCGTTGAACATTTAGAAAATCCGAGTGATCATGTAAAAGAAGTTGCAATATGTTTTGGAAAATATATTTTGTATATAGATAGCGAAGATGTTCAGCTAGAATGTAACGCAATCTAAAAAAGGGCATTGCGCCCCTATTCTGCTACAGTATAACCTTGTGCTGTAGCTTTTTTATACCATTTTATAGACTGTTCTGTATTTTGCTCTACTCCTATCCCCTTTTCAAAACAAAATGCCAAGTTATGCTGTGCCTCGCCATAACCTTGTTCGGCAGCTCTTTTGTACCATTTCACAGCTTTAGTTGTGTTTGTTTTAACGCCAGTTCCATAATAATAGCAATCGCCTAACTTATTTTGTGCATATATATCCATTTGTTTAGCTGCTTTTTTATACCACTTTACAGCCTTTTCTTCGTTTTCTTTAATACCCACTCCATAGTTGTAGCAATCTGCAAGTTTAGATTGTGCTTCAGGTAATTGTTGCTTAGCTGCTTTTTTATACCACTGCATAGCAAGTTCCTCGTCTTTTTCTACGCCTATGCCCTCACTGTAGCAGTTTGCTAATGCAACTTGAGCACACTCATCACCAGCTGTAGCAGCTTCAGTATACCATTTTATTGCTAATTCTAAATTTTTAGGCGTTCCTATCCCCTCATTATAGCAAGTTGCTACTTCATACTGAGCTTTTGTTTCACCCAAATTTGCCGCTTTTATATACCATTTAAAAGCTGTAGTTTTATTCTTTTTCACCCCGATGCCCTCTGCAAAATATTTCCCTAATTTATACTGAGCTTCACTATGTCCTTTATTTGCTGCTTCTGTATACCATCTTAGAGAAAATCGTTTATTTACTGGCGTTCCAATTCCTTTTTCATAGCAAATTCCAAGAGCATATTGAGATGCTATATCACCTGTTTTTGCTGCTATTTTATATTCTTGAATAGAATTATCTGTAGTTTGTTGTTCAACGTTAATTTTTATCTCTTGTTGTTTATCATCATATTTGATTTGCATAAATATCCTCCCTCATTAAAAAAGGAGTCACTTTATGTGACCCCTAGTTCTTACAAAAATAAATACTTGTAGTGTACGTCTTCAGAACTTTCAACTTTCAAATCAAGTCCAAAGTTTTTTGCTAGATGCATTAAATATAACTTAAAGTGCTCAGGATACGTTCCTTCCATTTGTTCACACCCTCTAAGTTCGCCATTATCCGAAACTTTAACGTCTTGAATTGTGATTTCATTGTTATAAACTGGCAATAAGAATTTGAATGCATTTTTCAAAGCTTCAATTTCAACATAGTTTACATCAAGTAATTTATACGCATCAACATACGATTTAAAGTTCATCGCAGAATAAGCAAGTGCTCTAGTTCTAAGTAGTTCTTCATCCATACGACCTTCTTCATCAATTTGAACTAGGTGTTTATTTACACCAGCAATAAGTGAATCTTTTTTCTCATCAAGTTCACCTACAAAAAAGTAAAGCTGAGTCATAAGCAACATAAATATTGTACCGTGGTTATTCATAGTGTCACGCTCAAAATGTGCATTTGGATGTGTTTCAAGCCACACAAGTAATTCTTTTGTCCAAGCTTTTAAGTCGTTATATAAATCTTCTTCAAACATTCCTAAGTCATATAGGTGTTTAATCATAACAAATGCATATCCCATATTTGATGAGAAGTCAACAATACCAGACCCTCTGCCTGTCCCATATTTAGGATGATTTACAACTATTTGTGCATAGTTTAAGTTTGGTAACATTTTAGTTTCTTCATTTAAGAAAAAGCTTTTGATATGCTCTTTCATAAGCTCATAGTATTTTTTATCTCCAGTAAGATAATACATAATTGACCCTAAGTTTAATACCATTGAAGTTTTACGAAGTCCACTTTTAGCATACATTATAGACTCTGGATTAACATGTCCATCTTTACGAATCCATTCTTTTGTTGGATCTGTGTCTGGATAAAAATAAGATGACAAACTAAAATATTGATGCTTGTCAAGTTGGCTTACAAAATCAGGACGATCAAACGTAACTGATTGTACTCCATAAGTAAAAATTTCTTCTACGATGTTAGCCATGTCAGAGATTTGGTCTGGTGTAAGCTTTTCTTTAAATTGTTCAAGTTCTTCACGAGTGTATGTGTAAAAATTTTGATTAAAATCTACACAATACTTTTTGTATAACGTAGTATTTTCCATTGTATAACCCCCAATTTAATATAATATAAGTTTATTATAACATATTTACAGTTTAAACGCTATAAGTTTATTTTCTATAACAAATTATACAAAATATTTGTTATAGACTATTATTATGTACATATGTTAAAATTAGGGTACTACTATTTTCAAAGGGGGAACAAAATGAAAATAAAATTGATCGACTCCAAATTTCTTATAGTTGGATTATTGTTTATATCAGTGGTAATATATATGACCACTACTTCTATAGCGATTATAAGCAATAATAGTTCCCAATTTATAAGCGATATGCAAGCTGAAGATATAATCATTGATTTATTTGATGATATAGACTTGCTAAAAGATACTGCAAATTCTTTGGCAGATCATAAAGAAATAATTTCTACTCTTCAAGATGCCAAAACTAATGGCTATAGCACTCAATATACAGAAACACTCTGCGATACTCTCCATAATTTTACTTATATAATGTCAAACCTAAGCTTTATTCGTTCCATATCCGTTGTTAGTATATCGGGCGAATTTATTGTGTCAGATTCGGAAATAGTTGAGAATTATTTCGTGTTTGATAGACCGTGGTTTAAAGAAGAAATGTTGTACTTAAACGATGCTATTGTGACAAATGTGTACCGAAGTTATAGCCATAATGAATTAACAAGTAGTATAGTCAAATTTATAATTGATCCTATTACTGGTGAACCCCTAGGAGCTATTTTATTAAATATCGCTTTAGATAAATTGCTTTATGAACTTAGAGAAGACTATCGTATCGCAGATATTGATTTGTTTATACAGTTTAGCAGTGGTATTATATATTTAAGAGATGATGAGCTTATGTTTTCAACTGATCCTAACTTTGATATTAGTGCTATTTATCAAGAAGATAATGTTAATGCTATTAACTATAAGATTGGTTCAACCGATGCTCTACTTACACTAGTTATTAATTTAGATACTATCAACTCAAATATTTTAGTGTCTGAAAATAATAGTTTTGTTATATCTAGAATTTATACGCTTACTTTTGGAATTACTATCGTTATATTAATTGTTTCATCTTTAGTTTTAAAACCTATTTTTTCGGCTATTAAAAGTTTAGTTCATATTATAGAAGAACTGGGCGAAAGTTATCCTGATTACGGCGTTGGTATAAGCCGAGTTGAGGAAATGGCTAAATTTATT
This sequence comes from Epulopiscium sp. Nele67-Bin004, assembly GCA_002007315.1. The sequence continues at coordinate 50,196 of LNZQ01000182.1, read as the reverse complement.
GAATATAATCTACCAAAAAAAATTAAATATCTTTTATATTATGATGAATTGACTAATTTACCTAACCGAAAAATGTTTAAAATTTTGTTTCAAAACTATACTAGCACCGAAACTTCTTTTATAGTAATGTTGTTAGACATCAAAAACTTTAAAGGCATAAATGATGCTTGTGGTGACTCAATTGGTGATCAAGTATTAATCGATATTAGCAAATCACTCCAAAACGCTATAGAAGATACAGATGGTACAGTAATCAGATATTCTGGCGATGAATTTCTTGTTATGATTGAAACAAATCGAATTAACCAAAGTTTTCATAGTTTTTATGAACAACGATTTTTATCTATAATCGCCGAACCCCTACTTTATCCTGACAAAAAACCTATACAGCTTGAATTTAACGCAGTCGGGGTTATTAGCCCACATCATTGCACTTGCGAAGATGATATGATAGCCAAAATCTATGTTATGCTTAAAAAATCTAAGGAAGACAATACACTAAATCTATTGTTATACGATAATGCTGTTTATGATAAATATATTAGCGAACAACGTATTAAAGAATTTTTAAAAGATGCTATTGAAACCGACGAATTTGTTATTAATTATCAGCCTATTATAAATAAAAATAAAAAGGTAAAAAAAGCTGAAGCCCTAATACGTTGGTTTAGTAAAGATATAGGCTTTGTTCCTCCAAACGAATTTATATACGTGGCTGAGCAAACTCGCATGATTATTGATCTTGGCAACTGGATTATTGAACGAGTTGCAAAAGATTTAAAAACATTGTTTGATATCGGCAATCCCGTACAAATATCTATAAATATTTCTCCTATTCAGTTGATGGAGGAGAACTTTGTTCCGAATGCAAAGCAAATTTTAGATAAGTATGATATTGATTATAGTTACATTTGTTTTGAAATTACTGAAGGTATTTTACTTGAAGACCGTGGTGTAGTTAAACAAAATATACGTCTACTTCAACAATTAGGTATTCATTTAGCATTAGATGACTTTGGTACTGGTTATTCATCATTTAGTTATCTTAAAGAATATAGTTTGAATATAATCAAAATTGATAAAATCTTTGTTGATAACGCTACTGAAAAAGATTATGCTATTATATATGGTATAAACCTTATTTCTAAGGCGTTAGGTATGGAAATGATTTTGGAAGGTGTTGAAACTCAAGAACAATTTGACAAATTGCGTGAATTTGGATTGATACAAGGTTACTACTTCTCAAAACCAGTTGTTTGGGCAGAATTTATAAAACTTCTATAACTTCTTGGTAATTAGAGTATTTCCATCTTTCAACTTATTATACATACAAAATAAAAAAGCTTATAGTTTTTTCGCTATAAGCTTTTAATTATTTATTCTGTTACTATTATTATTCCATCTTCGGCTGTCCAGTCAATGTTTATACTAAATAGTCCTGACAAATCTCTTATTTTAAAATACGTAGTTCCTTCAACAGAATATGTTTGAAGTTCAAATTCTTCACCATCTTTAAGTATATTTGACATTCCTAAAAGCTCATTTTCAACTTCAGTTGATGTAATATTTGTCGTTGTTTCACTATAAGAAACTAGCTCTATCGTTGAGGTTTCCTCGTCCCAGCCAACATAAAAAGATTTTGATGTGTCTTCCATCACTGCTGCAAAATCTCTAATCGCAATATAATTTGTGTTGTCTATTGCATACGACCTTGAAGTAAATTCTTCACCATTAACTTTTACAGGCATATCTTCCATAGGAATTTCGATAACTTCTTCCACATGCACATAAACATACGGTTGAGCAGTTGTTGGACTTGCTGTCAAATCTGTTGGTTGAGGTGTCAAACTTCTGTCCCAGCTAAATCCAAGGTTGATAATTTCTTGTTGCGTATATTTGTTGTTTCTATATATAGGGTCAAAGAAATACCAAAAACCATCATCATATTTAACGGCTACCCAAGAATGTTCACTTCCTAGACGACCTATTCCAACTATATATTGTGACTCATATCCTGCCTGCATCATAAGCTCATGAGTTAGTGCTGCATATTGGTAACATGCACCTTTACGATTGTTTATAGCATATGCAGCGTCCGAAGCAGTACTTCCTGTTTCAAGCATATATCTATACGTCAGCATTTTGTTTGCAGCATTTGCTATATTTTCAGGGTCTGATCCATATGTAGATAAAATATCTATTAAATAAGCATCTAAATTGTATATATTTGCGATGTCTTTTTTACCAATTCCTTCAGAGTTAAACGTATACATTCCGACTGTTGTATCGATAGCCATACTGTAATCATCATAAAAATAGTAGATGTTTCCGCCAATAGTTTGTTGCCCTGTTACAGGCTGACCTTCTTCGTTATTGTAGTAGGTTTTTCCGTCTGCTGTATACCAACCGATTATAAGCTCTTGTTCTACTTCGTCTTCAGTTTCTACTTCTTCGTCTATTTCCACTTCGTCTTCTGTTTCTACTTCTTCTTCTGTTTCTGTTTCTTCATCTATTTCTACTTCGTCTTCTGTTTCCGCTTCGTCTTCTGTTTCGATTTCCTCATCTGTTTCTGTTTCTTCATCTATTTCTACTTCGTCTTCTGTTTCCGCTTCGTCTTCTGTTTCTGTTTCTTCATCTATTTCTACCTCGTCTTCTGTTTCCACTTCGTCTTCTGTTTCGATTTCCTCATCTGTTTCCACTTCGTCTTCTGTTTCTGCTTCTTCTATTTCAACAACACTAGTTTCCTCTGTTGCTTCAGTTGCATAAACAGCGATAGGCGTTGCCACCATAAAAGCCGCCAAAATAGCATATAATTTCATAACTTCCTCCTATTTAACACCTAGAAAATTTCAATAAACGTTACTATACCGTTTCCATCTAAAGTAAAGTCATAACGTTGCCCGCCTGTTGTGTATGATATAATTGTTCCAAACTCATCATAACTACTACCATATATGCTAATAATCTCAGCTTTACTCATACCAACTTTAGCACCTTGTGGCGTTGATACGTTCGCATTGTAAAGTTCTATAATATACAGTTTTGAACCGTCGTTTTCATATATGTTTAGCCCAAAATTTGGATAGATGTATATCGTGTCCGTTCCACTTCCGTGACAACTTGGTGCTGTATATTGTTGCGTTGGCGTTCCAAGTCCTGCTATTATTTCATCTGTCATAATCATTCCGATGTATAAATCACTTAAAGATTTACTAACTACTGCTTCAGCTGCTGCTTGCTCTGCTGCAATTCTATCAGCTTCTGCTTTTTCCGCTGCTGCTTGCTCCGCTGCTAATTTTTCAGCTTCTGCTTTTTCCGCTGCCGCTTGCTCTGCCGCTAACTTTTCAGCTTCTGCTTTTTCCGCTGCCGCTTGCTCTGCCGCTAATTTTTCAGCTTCTGCTTTTTCCGCTGCCGCTTGCTCTGCCTCTAAATTCGCAGTATCTTCCTGTTCCTCTACCACTTGTTCTTCTTTAGTTTCTTCAACTTGAGGTTCTTCCAACTTTTCAGCTTCTTCTGCTATTTCTGTCGCTAGTTTTTCCAAATCTTCTTTTGCAGTTTCTTTTGATACCACAATATCCTCAACTTCATCTTCTTCTAACTCTTGATTGCTAGGCTTTTCGCTACTTTTTTCTGTTCTATCTTCAACGGATTTCACTGCTATTTTTTCTTCTTTTAGTTCTTCACCTAGTTCTTCACCGCTTGCCAAAACTGTATCTGCACCGCTTGAACACCCTGCCAACATCACAGATATCCCTAACATTCCTATCATTGCCGTAAATTTTTTATTATTCATCGCTATACCCCTCTAAATATTTTATCTGTATAAAACTTTATAGTTTTGTGTTTCTACTGGCAAATATGCCGAAAAGCCCACAGCACCATCATATTCTGCCTCTATACTATCCTCAAAAATTGGAAAAGCTTCATATAATATACCGTTAACTTTAATATATATATTTTCTGGATAATCATCTAACTGAAAATATCCATAAACATGTTTAAATCCATTAGTTTCATCTACATTTATAACTGATTTTTTGGCGATAATCAGTTCATCTTTATCTACCTCTCGCACAATAGCCGGCATTATCGGTGCACTGTCTAATAAGCTAGGTATTTCTCGTTCAACTATTTCAATAACTATATATTCAGCATCTTCAACATAATCAATTATATACGGTCTAGCCCTACTAAAAGTAGTGTTTTCAAACTGTCTCCCAAAAAATTGTAACAATGACCTTCCAAACGAATCTCTAAAAACTAGTATGTTTCCTTCCCCAGTTTCACTTTCAGTTGTTATAAAAATATCATCTAACGACTTAAACCTTGATGTATACTCAAAATCATTATCAAACTCATAATATATTTGTTTGTCCAACTCTTGATTTAGCGGATACAACATTCCGTTTAAATCTGCCTCAAATTCATATTTAATTTCGGCATTAAGCGTACTGAAATTTTGCCTGTGAATGTCTAACGCCTCACAAATTGCTAAATATGCAAACAATGCGCCTCTATCGTCCCAATGCGAATCTCTAGCCAAATACACTATCGGCTCTGCATTACGCATCACTTCAAACAAATCTAAATATATATCACTTGACAGCGTTTCTTTTAATTTATTTGCATTATTGTTGTCTTGGTTTGGCTCATAACTAGACGGCATATATTGTGGATAAATTGAGTTTTTATTTGGAGCAATCGTAAACACAAATTCTGCTCCTTTTGATGTCACGTATTCATTAACTAGCTCAAAAGTTTTAGCAACTTGCCATATCTCTCTATCAGATAAAACGTTAGTTCCAAAATAATCATCAAGCGTGCTTGTGGCAAACAACCACCCATCTTGCCCAACAATAACTTGAGGTTCGGCACTCGTTTTAAACAAAGTTTCTTGCAGTTTAGAATTAACTTCAATCAGTTGTTCCCTGTAAAGGAAGTTATCCTCCAAAAATTCGTCAACTTGGACAAAATAATTGGTGTTAAATTCTCCCGTTTCCTCATCTTTCCATGTTGGAAAATCTGCTTTTGTACGGTTTTCTGAGGTTTCTGACTGCGATAATCCCTGTATTGGTATTAGTAATACGGGACAACTTAATATCACAAAAAATAAGATTACATATAATTTTTTCATATTTTACCCCTCAAAAAATAAAGTAAATAAATGGATTGTATGCGTTTGATGCTAATGATAATATGCTAAATATTAATATGAATATTGAACACACATAACTAGACTTAATTGTTATCCATTTAAACGCTAAAAACATAGCTACTATACTAATAAAAATTGTATATGGATTTAGTAGTTGAACGATTGTTGACTGTTTGCTTACGTCAAAGCCCATAAACATTTGACCGATATACGCCATTGCATAACCTAATGAATCCGCTCTAAACACTACAAACAACAGTGTTACTACAACTAATGTGTATATTCTCTTTAATAAGATAGATTTAACGTTGTCTATTCCTACTATTGATTCCATAACAACAAACAAACCGTGCACAACACCCCACACTAAAAACGTCCAATTCGCACCGTGCCATAGCCCTGTTGCAAAAAATACTATCATAGTGTTAATGTATTTGCGGTTATCCCCTTTGCGATTTCCACCTAGAGGAATATACAAATATTCTCTAAACCAACCTGTTAAAGACATATGCCATCTTCTCCAAAAATCTCTAAGACTTGTCGCCGTCAATGGATAATTGAAGTTTTCTTTAAATTCAAATCCAAACATACGCCCAAGCCCACGAGCCATATCGCTATAACCACTAAAGTCAAAGTAAATTTGGAACACATATGCAATAGCCCCTATCCACGCTAAAATTATATTTAGCTCATTTGGGTTCATCTCAAATATTGTATCTACCATTATTGCCATATTATTGGCAATTAATACCTTTTTTCCCAGTCCAAATATAAATAATTTTATTCCGCTTGCAATTTTATCAATAGTTATAGTTCTTTCTTTGATTTGCTGGTCAACATCTTGATACCGTACTATTGGTCCAGCTATAAGTTGCGGAAATAGTGAAATATATAGCAATAAGTTGAAATAATTTTTTTGCACTTCGACGCTTCCTCTTTTAACGTCAATCACATAAGACAATGCTTGGAATGTAAAAAACGAAATCCCTATTGGCAATCTTATTTCAGATATGTTTATATGTAGCAAGTCAGCAATAAAATTGAAATATTTAAAGTAAAATAGTAGTCCGATATTTAATAAAATTGCCACTCCTAATAAAAAGTTTTTGTTATACTTCTGCATTAATAGTCCTATGCACCAGTTGCAAAAGACAGATACTAGCATCAAAAACACAAATAAAGGCTCTCCCCAAGCATAAAACACTAAGCTTGATATCATTAAAAAGATATTTTTCAACATCAAATTCGGCAATATGCTATAAATTCCGAAGACTATTGGTAAAAATAAAAATAAAAATGTTATTGAACTAAATATCATCTCATTTCCTCATATTTCTATATTTTTCTAATATTAAAAGCCTTTTAATTGTAACATCTTTCAACAAATAAATCAACATAAAAAAAACATAAAACCCCCAAACTTTTCAGTCTGAGGGTTATTTATGTTATGAAAATTTAAATTGATGCATAAGCGATTCTAAATGTGTAGCTTGCGCTGCCAATTCCTCACTTATAGCTGTACTTTCTTGTGCAGATGCTGCATTTTCTGTAACACCTTTTGATATTAGCTTAATATTTTCTACCAATTCATTAATACTCTCTTTTTGACTATCACTCATCACCAACAACTCATCAGATAAGTTTACGTTTGTATCAATTGTATTTGATACTTCTATTAAAGATATTGCAGTTTTATTTGCGATTTCTTGACCTTGTGCAATATCCTCCAAGCTAGATTTAATAATTTGTTCTATTTGCTTAACAGTATCGCTACTTCTATTTGCAAGTTCACGTATTTCGTTTGCAACCACCGAAAAACCTCTGCCTGCGTCCCCTGCTCTTGATGCCTCAATTGCTGCATTAAGTGCTAACAGGTTTGTTTGGGCTGTAATCGCCTCTATAATTTCTAATACAGATGCAATAGTTTTACTTGATTCTGTAATTTTTGTCATAGCTTCTAACATACTGTCCATAGCTTCTTTACCTTGTAGTGCACTATCTTTTGCAACTATACCTGTTTTAGACGTTTCTTCAACTTTAGCATTAATTTCTTTAATAGCGTTAGCCATACCTTCTGTTGTATTAACAAAATCGTTGATTAGCTCCGTTTGTGTCGAACTACTTTTTGCTAAGTTTGAGGCAGCCACTGCAATTTCTTCAGCATTGTTTGTTACTTCATTTGTTGTAGTATTAACTTTTTGTAAAGCCTCTCTAAGCATTTGCGAAATATTAAGCATAGATGTCTTAATTGTTGCAAAATCTCCATTGTATGCACCATTAACTTTGTCATCTATTACAAAATCTCCATTTGCCATTTGCATTAAAACATCTTCTATTTCTTTAACAATTAAATTTAGTGATTTACCAGTGTGGTTAAATCTATTAATAATTTCGCCGATATCATCACTATATGGTGCTGAAACATTAATTGACAACTGTCCACGTTCGATATTTTCTGAAACTTGTGTTAAAATTTCTAACGGTCGTAAATACTTTTTTAGGTAATAAACAGTTAACGCAGTTGCAACACACATCATAAAGAAAGTTGTGACTATACTCAAAATCGTAGAATCTATCGTATCAGCATAAAAGTCATATCTTTCAACCCCAACATGTGCCCACCAAGTTTGTCCAAAAGCATCTATTGGATATAAGTATCGTTTGTGATTTTCACCTTGCAAGCCCTTAGTGTCAAATTGAAATTGTTGTCCAGATTTTGCATACTCAAACGCTCTTTGAACATCTTCTGGTATAACTATATTTGTAATACTCATACCTATTTTGTCAAAAGTCACTGAATTGAATACGATATCAAAATTATTTGTTAATACAGCTGAAAATAATGATGGATAATTTGGATCTGAAACAGATGTATCAGAAAATTCATATAACAACAAATCAACTGCTACAACTCCTATAAAGTCATCATTTTTAATAATCGGAATAGTAACAGTAATAACTGGAAAGCCTTGTTCGCCTTCCCAAGCATCTGTTATATACGGTTGTTTTGTTTCTTTTGGAACAGCATACCAATCTTCATTTACATAGTCTGTGTATGATTTATACAAAGATAACTTATTAGTAGAACCTATACAAAACCCATAAGCTTCTTGATTTGATATAAATTGATTTGGCTCAAAAAAAGCACCCATTGCATCAAACAGAGGTTCGTTTAATACACTTGTAACAACTGAACTATACATATATTCTTCTATTGAAGATAGTTCTGATGATATAGCATTTCCATACAACAAACTTGTTTCTGAAAGCTCCTCACTATATGTAACCTCAAATAAAGACATTTCAAGATAATTAATAATATTATTACAAGTTGTACTTGCACTATCAAATTTATTTTGTACTAGAGCTGCATTAAGTTCAGAATATGCTGAAAATCTTCTTTCTAGCAACTCTGTTGTTGAAAGCATATTTCGTATTAATAAAATCCCTACAACTAGTATAACGTTAAGTGTGGCTACCCCTACCATAATTATACCTAGTTTTTTTTCTACTTTAATATCGTTGAACCTTCCCATACTGTTCCTCTTTTCTATAATATTCAATATTAATATAATATTATATTACGAGATATTTTTCAACTATTTTTGTAACCTAAATTTATTTTTCGTAAAAATTATGTATTTATAATTAAATAATTGTGCTAAATTGTTAATAATTGATAAACCTATTTATTATAGCTGCAACCTCAGCCCTAGTTAATGTTCCTTTTGGATCTAATTTATTTCCGTCTTTTCCACCAACAATCCCTACGCCTACTGCCCATTCCATCGATGGTGTTGCCCAATCTGTCATTTCCTCCACATCAGAAAATGTTGAAATATCACCTCGTGCCGATACGTCTTTACCAATATAATTTGCAAGATTATACATAATTACTGCAAATTCTTGACGTGTAATGCTGTCGTTTGGTTTAAATGTGCCGTCCTCAAACCCGTTGTATATGTTATGTTGTCTCGCCCATTCAATTGAACTTGCATATCTGCTATCTTCAGCAACATCAATAAACGAAGTTCCTTCATAATAGGCTGTATTGCCTGCTACAGCTTTTAAAATCTCAGCAAGCATTCCCCTTGACGCAGCAACTGTTGGTGAAAATGTTATGTCCGTTGTTCCTGACATATAACCGTTTTGATACGCAGTTACTACATCTACATAATACCAAGATGGGTATACGTCAACAAAAGGATTTACAAACACTTCTACTTGTTGGGGTTGAATTGGCTCTACGTATATAATTTCTTCTTCTATCTCAACTTCTTCTATTTCAACTTCTTCTACCTCAACTTCTTCTATTTCTTCTTCTGCTTCAATTTCTTCTACTTCCGCCCCTGTTTCAACTTCTTCAGTATCTTCTTCAGCTATTTGTATAGGAATAACAAAAGGTCCTGCAATCGCACTATCAATAACACTATACATAAGTATGCTAAAGCTATATTCATCGTCCGTAAATGTTTCTCTTACTATTTCAAATCCTGCATACTCATAATATGGTTTAGCTTTTAATGTACTTTCTACTTTATTTTGAACTAATTTTTTTATTTCCGCTTGATCTTCAATAACCGTATCCCAAAATTCTTCAAAAAATTCTTGTGCAACTACATGTTGATAACTTCTTAATCTTAAATCAGTCAAATAATCTTCTGCATTCATTCCTCTATATGTATAGTTTGTTATAGATATATTACTAGCGTTTGCTAAAGTTGTACCACTTATTGCACATGATGCTACTAAAACACTTGCAATAATTTTTTTCATTAACATTCCCCCTATGCACTATTTGTTAAATTATATAACTTATTCATTATAATTATTACAAAAAAAATAAGACTACCGTATTATTAGTAGTCTTATTTTTTATATCTATTTTTTACTTGCTTGAGTTTTAGCTAACAAGTTTGCCTCATAAGTCATACAAGCACAAGCTGCTATAACATATGCTACTGTAGCATACGCTATATAAATTAGTGCGTTCATCATAATTTTCCCCCACCTTTCACTTAAAAACAATCTATTATTTATATTAATTATACATTATTATTACAAATTAGTCAAGATTGTTATTCAATTATAACAATATATGGGAAAGATATTTTATTTTTTAATAGTTAGTTTCACGCAATATCTTCAGTAATCGTTTGTCTACCTGTTAATTTTATGTTACCTGATATTTTCACTTGCTCGCCAACTCTAATATCATCTTCAAGAATTGCTTCTCCAAAAATTTGAGCATCATCGTAAATTCTACAATGGTCTGCTATATAGGCTTTTTCGTATACTTTTGCATTGCCAAATACTTCAGAGATACCACTCACTTCTGCATTGTCATAAACTTGTGAGTTTCCATAAACGTATGCATTGTTAAACACCATAGCGTTGCCATACACTTTTGCTGACTCCAACACCGTACCTGTATTAAATACTTGTGCCGAACCAAATATTTCTACATTTCCAGATATGTTAGCATTGTCATAAATTTTTGCGTCATCATAAATTTTGGCATTACCTTGAATTCTTGTTACGCCAAAGACATGACAATCTCCAAAAATTTCAACGTTGTCATAAATTTTCGCCGAGCCGTAAACATGTGCTGTGTCGTACACTTTTGCGTTGCCATCAACAAGTGCCGTATTTCCAACGTGTGCATCGTCATAAATTTTTGCGTTACCTTGAATGATAGCATTTCTTAGTATGCGTGCATTTCCAAAAATTTCGGCTGCTCCTAAAATCAATGGGCTGTCGCAAACTACTGCGTTTTGATAAATTTTTGCATTACCTTTAATTCTTGTTATTCCATATACAACTGCGTTGTCAAAAATTTCAACGTTTCCTGCAACTCTAACGCCATCAACAACTTGTGCATTGTTTTTAAGTTTTGCATTTTCGTAAATCCAGCAATTGTCGCTTGCGTATGCATTGTCATAAATCCAGCAGTCACCCTCTTGTGCCAAGTTGAACGGATTAAGTACGTATCCCCCTAAATCTCCAACTTTTACGTCCGAAAAGTCTTTCAAAGCTTTGATTTGAAATAAAGGTCTTCCTCTGTAGTCTGTTTTAGTAGACTCTAGTAATTCGTATTTTTTGTTCATTATTAAATCCCCTTTAGTTTTTATTTATTATACAACCAAAGTTTATACTGGTCAATAATTTGTTATACTTGCCCAATGGCAATTTGCACAACAAGCGACACAACTACCACTATAGTCGAAATCAAAAACCCGTGTAGCATTGGCAAAAATCCTGCTTGACGAAGTTTATTTATATCTGTTTTTAGCCCTATCGCCCCAAGTGCAACGACCATCAAAAATTTGCTTATCTCACTTAGCACGCTTGACACTTGTGTTGGCACAAATCCAAGCGTATTGACTATCGCAACAACTAAAAACCACACTATAAACCAAGGAAAAACAGCTTTATAATTTACTTTTTTGTTGTTGTCAGGGTTTTGTTTGTTTGCGATAATTGCAAATATTATAAGTATAGGTATAAGTGCAAGTGTTCTCGTAAGTTTAACTATCGTTGCAAACTCACCCGCCGCATCGCTATACGCATAACTCGCAGCAACAACTGAGGACGTGTCGTTTATCGCTGTGCCTGACCAAAGCCCAAACGCCATATCAGACATTCCAATTGATGCCCCCATAATTGGGAATATAATTACCATAATTATATCAAAAATAAAAGTTGCTGAAATTGCGTATGCAACTTGGCTTTCATCGGCATCTATAACAGGCGACAATGCCGCTATAGCCGAGCCACCACAAATTCCTGTGCCTGCTGAAATAAGCGAACTTAGTCGCCAATCCATTTTGAACCACTTTCCAATTAAATACCCAAATCCAAATGCCGCCAAAAGTGTAAATACCATAACGATTAACGAAAACATTCCCGTACGTAAAATAACGTCCAAACTTAACCTGCTCCCTAACAATATTATAGAAATTCTAAGTATTTTTTTTGACGCAAAATTAAGTCCTGGGTTAAGCTTTGTCATATCTTTAATAAAAAACCTTATACCCATTCCAAGTAGCAGTGCAAACACCGCCGCACTAATCATATGATTGTCTAAAATTGTTGATACAATCGCCAGCCCAACGGCAAGCCCTAGTCCATAAATCAAGTCCATCTTAATTCCTCCTTTTAGTGTATAATATCATAATTTTTCCAAAAAATACATATAAAAAATTGGGCGAGATACATTCGCCCAACTAGTCCCAACTATAAGTAACCGAAATCAGCCCGCCATACAATGCTATAGCAAGCACGTAGCCTATATAATATGATGCATTTGCTGATTGTAATAACAACGTGAACAAAAATGCTGCAGCATCAAAAAAGTAGTCAAATGCATTTTTGATAAGCCCCCACAAAAACATCAAGATCGACATAAACAAGCCCCCTGCTTCTGTAGCATCAACGTAGCTCGCTGTCAAAATATCTTTTACATACGAGCCTAACCCTAACAGCCCATTTTGTATGCCAGCAGTAAAACCTAGTTCATCGTTTTTCTCATAAGTTTTTGTTCTAACTTCATCGGATTGGATAGACTGGGCAATTTCTAAATATGCACCTACTTGTTCTGCAAAACTATATTCCGCTGTATCACCTACTGTTGTTGCTCCCAACACTAGCGAGTCATGTTTTTCAGGTGTAACTTGTATCGGCATATTAAACGCCATAATTATAATTGATATGTTCGCAAACCACCTAATAGCTATTCCACGCATAAAATTCCCCCTTTTTTCATATTATATAACATATTTTTATACTTTCTTCATAATTTTACTATGGTATGATATATTTTGTCAACATATAATGTTACTTCTTGGGGAATACTAGTTTTAGCGAGGTGATATTATGATTGAAATGGCAATAACTATAAATGGAACTGAAGTTGTAGGTGTTGTGCGTGATAAAGACAGCGATTATCCAAGCAAATTTGTAACATCAGACGGCAATTGCTATAACCGTGGTGATATTGATGACCGTTTGTTGTACAACTTAGATAGTCTTCCAACTATCGACGTGCCAACAACGTAACAAAAAACCGTCTATGCTCTCATACATAGACGGTTTTTTTTAGCCCCAAGCAAGCATCGGAGAAATTTCTTTGTTTGGTGTAACAGTTATTGCTTTGGCTGGGCATCTAACTTCGCACAAACAACAAAGCATACAATCTTGTACATATTTAATTTCTGGTACGCCGTTCTTTGTTCTAATAACGTCCATCGGACAATAATTTTCGCACATACCACACTGAATACATTTTTCTCTATCAATATTACTAATCGCCACTTTCTACACCTCCTCAAAAGTCACAAAACGTGGTTCGCCCTCTTGCCAAGCCCAATCGCTAGGGATAGGGTGTTTGCTAATTTGCATTTCGCCATCAATTTGTTTGCAACTAATCCAAGTACTAAAATTTTGTTCGTCTCTAAACGGATAATCTTCTCTAAAATGCGTACCTCGGCTTTCGCATCTTTCAAGCGATGCACAAATTTTTATTTCGGCGTTGCTCACCATATTAGCTGTTTCAAGTGCAAGGCGAAGTTCATGTGCATCGCTCGCTTTAATTTTTGGAACAACGTCTGTTTTTAAGTATCTAACTTGCGATAAAATGCTTTTCAAACGAGTTTCTTCCTTTATAATGAGGTTGAAATATGGCATAGTTAAATTTTGTAGCAAATTTATAACCCATCTAGGGCTAAATCCGCCTGCACGATTTAGTGGAGCATAAATTTTATCAAACAAAGTTGTTATCGTATCATCTGCTACTTGTTTGTGAGCCGAAGTTTTTGCTGTTTGAGATGCATTTTCGCCTGCGATTTTTCCTGTAACAGCCGACCCCATATGTGCGAGTCCAATTGTTGCGTATGCTGCACCTGTCGTCATCGTTCCTAGAGAGTCGCCTGCTGCATACAAATTTTGTATTTCTGTTGAACAGTCAAGCCCCATAGGCAAAATTCCTTCGGCTTTATGTGTAGACATTCCACTACTTGCACACGAAACAAGCTCGCCCCCTGCGATAGGGCCTCGTCCACCTTTTGGCAAAACCATAGGACCATTGCCTTTGTGTATTTCAAATTCTATGCCTAAATTTAAATGTCCTGCTATGTTTACTTCTTCGCCTAGTGCATTTGTAAAACGTGGACGTGGTGGCTTGCCGTGTGGCGGTCTGTCCCCGTGCGGCGGGTGTCCCATTGGTGGTTTGTCTCCATTCGGTGGGTGTCCCATTGGTGGTCTATCCCCGTGCGGTGGTCGTTCTGGCGGTGGCCCCATATGTCCTTTAAGCGGGTTGCGTCCCATATAATAAGGGTTTGTGCTCGACGTTCCGTGAGTGTCAACAAATTCTTTGCCCGTAATTGACGCTCCAACACGATACGCCATCATATCGCCATCACCTGTCAAGTTTGACACTGGCCAACTTGGCGGTTTAAACGCCGATGCCCCCGTGCATAAAATTACTTTTTTAGCTTTTATAACTACTGGATAAGCGTCCGAAACTGTTATTCCAACAACCCCGCAAACTTCGTCGTCTTGCATAATAAGTTCAACAACCATAATTCGGTCAAGTATCGTTGCACCTGTCTCAAGCACTTTCTTTCTTAATATTTGTGGAAACTTCAAGTTGTCTGGAAAAACAGCTCTCGCCCCGTCCTCTTTCATTCGACGGTCTTGTCCATCAGCACCTTTTGCAAACGGCACACCGTATGATTTCATTTGCAAATAACATTCCATAGACCTGTCCATCGTAATATTTAGCCAATCAACGTTTACAACGTAGTCACCAGTTTTTCGCACATAGTTTATAGTTTCTTGTCTGTCGTCTTTTTCTGGGTCAAAAACTAACAAAGTTCCCGCAAACGGTGTTTGTCCCGAACTGCTAACATATCCTTTGTCGACCAATATAACGTCACAGTCGTTTTCACGTGCTGCAATAGCTGCAAAACAGCCTGCCATTCCGCCACCAACGACTAATACGTCGGTAGTATAAGTTTGTAAATTTTGCATCAAATTCCCCCTTGATTATCATTTGTTAATAATTATAAACGTTGCATACTCAAAATTCAAGAAAAATTTGTGGATCTATGTTTATTTTGATGATATAATATCTAAAAAGGAGGAATTGAATATGAATAAAATGCTTAAATTCAAACCCGATATAAATTTAGAACAGGCTATTTCAGCAATGCAAGGCTATAGCATTAACCATAATGTTGTTAAGTTTAACGAAAAGAATGTTGGTCGTTTAGTCAGTAATCACAACTTTTATAAGTATTTTTTAGAACCTAACGGGATAGAATACCAAAATATCATCTCAAAAAAACTACTTCCTAATGAAGCAATTTTTATTGATAAGACTCAAACTTTGCATATAATTCGCAAAAAATTTGCTGATAAATTCGGTATTACTGATGAAAAATTGCTTACATGTTCTTTTCAGTGCCATCAATATCAAAAGCTAATAGACGCTATAAACAAAAAAAACAACCTCAACGTTAAATTAACTTACAGCTATGTACTGAACGACTGGTTTAAACAACCTATGTATGAAGATACTTTAGAATATATTACTGATGTTGGTTGTTATTACTATTTCAATGAAATTAGTGCCAAAACAATTTTTGGAGATTAAAACAAGGAGTAGCCTTATGACTACTCCTTTCAAAATTGGAAAATCTTTTTTCTATGGTATTCTAAATTAGATTTCATTGCCGAACTACAATTTGGAATATAAGATTTATTTGTTTCAAAATTTATTATATTCCTGTCTGACTCTGATAACTTTTTAGATATCACTAATTTGGTATTTTCTGAAAAAGTGATATATCCTTTATCAAATAATTTATCATATAATATCGATAATAATAAACCATTTTCTTCACTTAATCTTTCTGTATTGTTAGCATCCCGCCAAGGTTTGATATGACTAGCTATCAATAGAGTGGGCGTTTCAATGTCTGTAATTATACACTTACTAAACTTGTTTAAAATTTTGTTTCTGAACAAACCTTGCCCTTGACGAGCTATTATAATTGCTTGTTTATCAGTTGAAGAAATTGATTTATCATTCTGAATTTCAGTTATTTTTCGTTCTTCAAATTTTGAAATACTACTTGTTGTTATGATGTCTCTATATTTTTTTAATCCCCACACCCCTCCTCGAAGTCCATATACTGGATAAAATATATCTTCCTTGTTACTATATGCCCTTGCTTCTGAACAATATTCTTGAATAGTTGCTCTTACTCTAGCTTGCCAGTTTTTATTGGTTGAAATATATGGAAGAACATTTCGAATAGCTATAATTTCGTATATTTCATTTAATGACCCTATACCTTCTAAATCTTCTAAAACTTGCTCTATTTCTTGTAAATATATACTTCTATTAGATATAACAACACCTCTTTTGTAAAATTTGGATAAATTATATCCCATTTTTGCCTACCCTGTCAAGCCTGATTCAAACTAAGTTCATACAACTGGTGATACAACCCTTTTTTACCAAGCAAATCTTGGTGTGTGCCCGACTCCATAAGCTCGCCTTTGTGCAACACGATAATATTATCCGAGTGTTGTATCGTCGCAAGCCTATGTGCAACCATAATCGTTGTGCGATTTTCCATCATTTTATACAATGCCTCTTGGATTATCCCCTCTGTTTCGGTGTCGATGTTTGACGTCGCCTCATCAAGCATAAATATTTTCGGGTCGTATGCAACGGCTCTTGCAAAAGATAACAGCTGGCGTTCACCTGTCGAAAGCGTTGCGCCACCTTCGATAACTTCTTCTTGATATTTATTTTTCAGCTTCTCAATAAACGAATTTGCATAAACTGTTTTTGCGGCGACCTCAACTTGTGCGTCTGTAATATCAACTCTCCCAAGCCTTATATTGTCTGCGATGTTGCCCGTAAACATAAACACATCTTGCAACACCTCACCCATCTGTCTACGCAAACTTGAAATTTTATACGACTTAATATCTTTGCCATCAATCAAAATTTGTCCTTTTTGAATATCATAATATCGAGCAATAAGCCCCAAAATTGAAGTTTTTCCTGCTCCCGTTGCTCCAACAAAAGCCACTTTTTGTCCAGCCTCTATTTTAAATGAAACATTTTTTAATATCCATTCCTCATCATTGTATGCAAACCAAACGTTTTTAAACTCAATTTCTCCTTTAAATGTGTCGTCATCAATTTCTGCATCGCCACTAACGATTTCGTTTTCCTCATCGAGCACAGCAAATATTTTTTCTGCTGCCGAAAGTGCCGACTGCAAAATATTAAATACTTCCGCCATTTGTTCGATTGGATTATAAAATTCTTTAACGTACGACATCATTATAACAACAACCCCGATTGTTAGCGTCCCTGCAAGCACTTCTTTTGAACCGATTAACAGCACCAACGCAACTGATAAATTTGCTACTGAAAACAAAGTTGGACGATACACCATAAACGCATAAATTTCTTTACAACCTGCTTTAAACAAATTATCATTTATGTTTTTCATTCTATCAAAAGTTTTTTCTTCTCTAGTAAAAATTTGTATCAGCTTCATTCCCATCAAATGTTCAGATAAAAATATATTCATTTCGGTTAAATAATTTCTCGTTTCTCGGTACGCCAAACGTGAATAATGCTTAAATATTACAGTTGCAACAATTACTATTGGTAACACCATAAATACGTACATCGTAATTTTTGGGTTGATATTTAGCATTACAACTATTATTCCAAGCAAGTATAGCCCATACTGAAACAAACTTACTATAACGCTAGTGTACATTTCGTTTAAGCTTTCGGTGTCGTTTGTTACTTTTGTAACGAGTCCACCAACTTGATTTTTGTGATAATATCTTGATGGTAGCGACAACATTTTTTCATATACATCAATACGAATTTGCTTGATAATTTTTTGACCAACTTTTCGCAACAACAATGTTTGCATATAAACAAACGTAAAACTAACTGCAATCGCAAGCACATACAACATACCTTGTTTTACAAGCGGGTCAAAATCTTGTGCACGTAACACTTTAAGTTCATCGCCAGAAAGCACACGCCCAACATAAATTTCACCATACACGTCCCCCACCAACATCTCATTTTCTATTTTAAACATGTTGTTTAAGTCATTTATGTTTGTGTCTAATATTTTTTGCATATTAGCAGAACTTATGTTTTCAAGAAAATAATAGTTGTCATTAAAATTCACTATATAGCTGAAAAATTTGTATTCGCTAATATTATTATACGTTCTAACGTATCTATTTCCCTCAAACTCAACTTGCCCTGCGTCCCCACTAACTTGCGCCAAAGGTGTTTTGTATCCTTCAACAAATAAGTCAACTGTGTTACCAATTATTATCGGCTTTGATAACTCGGACGTTGTACTTATTAACATCATTGTAATAATTAAAACAAATTGTAATGTATACGGTTTGGCATACCCCAAAAGTCGCCCAACTAATTGTTTATCTTTCATAGTTTATGCCCCCTCCCCAACAAGTTTTTGCTGTTCATACATCGTTGCATAAATTCCACCAAGTTGAAGTAAGCTATCGTGTGTGCCAAATTCCGCAATTTTGCCTTCGTCCATAACGATAATTTTATCTGCATTTTTTACTGTTGAAATACGATGTGCAATCAAAATGTTTGTTTTACCTTGTCTTTCTTGACGCAAATTTTCCAAAATTGTTTCTTCTGTTTTCGTGTCAACTGCCGAAAGCGAATCGTCAAGTATTAATATAGGTGCTCTAAGTATTAATGCACGTGCAATTGAAATACGCTGTTTTTGCCCACCTGATAACATCGTTCCTTTTTCCCCAACGATAGTATCATATTGCTTGGTGAAATCTACAATGTTTTGGTGAACGTTTGCACGCTGTGCCGCCTCCTCAACTTTCGCCTTACTAATTGTGTCTAGCCCAAACCCAATGTTATTTTCCACAGTATCACTAAACAAATAATTATCTTGTGGCACATATGCTATATTTTTGCGAACTGATTTTAGCGATAAGTTCATCATATCTTTGCCGCCAATATAAATTTTGTCTTGTTCAATATTATAAAATCTAAGCAAAGTGTTTACTAACGTTGACTTTCCACTGCCCGTACGCCCAAGTATAGCAAGCGTTTCACCGTTTTTAATTTCAAGATTTATATCTGTTAGTGCGCGTTGATTGTTGTCTGGAAAATCAAAATTGAAGTCTTTAATAATTATACTTCCATCTAATTGTTCAAATTCCACAACGTCTGTATCTTTGACTATTTCTGGAGCGTTAAGAACTTCCTCAACTCTTGCCGATGCTGCAACACCTTGTGCATACAGCTCAATCGCCGTCGTTGCCGACCCCATCGGACCTTTAAGTAGCAACACATACTGGTTAAATGCGATATATTCGCCGATAGAAATTTCATTTATCAGCGTCAAATATCCGCCGTATGCTATTGAAATCAACGTACTTATCCCAACAAGCATAGTCATTGCTGGCATCATAATTGCCGCTATTTTAGCCAATTCGATATTTTTATTATAGTTATCTGTACAGCTATTTTCAAATTTGTCTGTGTTATATTTTTCTTGGACAAAAGACTTAATTACTTTTATTCCTGCAAACGATTCTTGTACTAAGTCTGATAAATTTCCAAATGCCTGTTGCTTAGCAAAAAACTTTTTGTTTATAACATTTTTCAAGTATATACCACCAATAACAATTATCGGCATAGGAATTATCGCCACAAGTGTAAGCTTTGGGCTAACAAACGTCGCCATTCCGTATATAACCATAACACCAAACGTTAGAGCGTCAAATATTACAACCATTCCGATACCCGTCATTCTGCTTATCGCATTCAAATCGTTTGTTGCATACGCCATCAAATTTCCTGTTTTATGGCTGTTGTAGTATGTGATATCAAGCTTTAGCCACTTTTCATACAACGACTCACGTATATCACGTTCAATTTTCTTTGAAGTTAAGACCATTCCAAAACGCCACCCAAGCCGTCCGCAAAATGATACAAATACAAAAAACACAAATAACCATATGTGACTTACAACGTCGTCCATTCCAAAACTACCTGTTGCAATTCCGTCTGTCACCGTTCCCGTCACTTGCGGGATACGGGTTAATGCCCAGTTTACGACTACAAGAGATATAACCCCAAGCAAATAGAAATATTTATACTTGAGTATATACTTTCTTATAATTGATGATTCACTCATAATGTTTTACCCCTCTCTCTACTTTTTTAATATAACATATGTAACATTACTTTACAATTAATATATTTTATTGTTATAATTGAGGTAAAATTGTAATTAATAGAAAGGTAGCGATTATGTATGAAACAATTTTTCTTAAAGATGTCTGCAAAAGATAAAATTAATTTGATAATGTTTATGGCTGAATTTTTCACTTTAGTTTTAATAATAACAGTGTGTTCTTGCTGTCACGGAACTCTGGGATATTTTATTGCAGCTTTTAGCTTTGGAGGGCTTTTAGTAATGATTTATTTACATAGAATATTACTTAAAGTGTGTCTTGTGGAGCTTGAAATAGTTAAAGAAGGATTAAAAAATGTTTTGCATGGCAATTTTACAGCCCCACTACAACAAGCTCATGATAGTGATATTAAATATCTTATTTCTGATATTCAAAGAATTGCTGACGATTCAAAATTGTTAAGCGATGATATATCATATATGTTAAACGAACTTAGTAATGGTAATTTGAATGTACACAGTAATATTGAGGAGGGGTATGTAAACGATTTTAAAATAATGCTTGATGCAATATACAATATTAAAAACGAACTAATTAAATATGACTATAAGGGGTGAGCCGATGAATGAACAATGAATATACACTAATTATACTGTTTCACTTAATATTTTTCACTTACAACGTTTGCAAACTAAGCTTTTTAGGGAAATTTATCAGCCTTAGATGGGACACCAAATCTATATACATATTGTCATTTATATATAGTTTTTTGATGTATCAAATTGGTAAATTTGCCCCTATATCTATAGCTTTATTTTACAGTATCATTATCGTGTTGATATTTATAGAAACTACGATTATTTTTGATGGTAACAAACTGCTAAAATATTCTCTTGGATTTATAATGCCACTACACGTTATTTCAGGATCACTAATAGTATTGTCTATCTATTCACTTGCAACTAAACTAAGTTTTATGCAAATTGTTGGTCAATATAGTATTCATACAATATTAAGATTTATTGTCTATGCCACTCTAATTGTATGTATGTTGTTGGTTGGAAAAATTGTACAAAACAAATATTTTGATCATCTGATGGAGGAACAATATCGACTCAAAGTTTTTGTTGCCCTAGAGACTATGATGATAATACAAGTTATTATATTGGGTGGAATGTTTTCTTATGCCCCACATAATTCACTTGTGATGACAGGGATAATCGTTATAAACTTGCTATCTATGGGTGTTCTTTATTGTGGTGTATTTATAACAATCGGTATAGAAATCATTAACGACTATAAAAGCAAATCTGTTTCCAAAGCATCAGATAGTATGTACAAAAATATGCTTATGCAAAAAGCTATACACACTATTGAGATAGATTGTTTGACGGAAACTGTTGTAGATTTTGTGTCCCATGGCAACCGAGTTGATGACTATATCGGCAGATATTATTCCCAAATTTCACACAATTTATTACGCTATGACATTCACCCTGAAGATAAAGAGCTATACAAAACTAGACACAGCTTGGAATATATGCGTCGTTGTATTCATGAGGGGCGTAAATATTATGACTATGAATATCGCCTAAAAACCGAGCAAGAAGAAGTTTTTGACTATCCTATATTTACAGAGCCAAAAAATTTATATACTTGGCACAAATCATACGTTATGATTGAACACGACAAAAAATCGGAACATAGCCGTGCTTTTATTGTCGTTCATAACATACAAGATGAGAAAAATCTTGTTATTTCGGCAACAACAGATGCACTTTCGGGGTTATACAATAAGCAAACTACAAATGAGCTTATTTCTGAACATCTAAACCACGGTGAAGTTGGGTCACTATTTATGATAGATATCGATAATTTTAAAGCTATAAATGATAATATGGGACACGATGTCGGGGATAGCGTTATTAAAGAAGTAGCAACCAAACTAACGCATATATTTGATTCAACAGATATTGTTGGACGAGTTGGCGGGGACGAGTTTATTGTGTTTGCCAAAACTATAGACCCTGAGATAATTAAGGCACGTGCTATAAAAGTTGGACAAATGATGCATACAACTTATTATACGGATACGATGCAAATCACGATAAGTGCCAGTGTTGGTATTTGCCAAGTGTCTCCAAATTGTAATAGTTTTGCAGATTTATATAAATCTGCTGATAATGCGTTGTATCACTCAAAACGTAGCGGAAAAAATACTTATACTATTCATAGCAGAAGTGCTTGAACTCTCCACTAGGATAAAGTCCTAGTGGATTCCTATGTACAGAAACTTTTGTTTCTAAATATTATATATAAAAAAACAACGGATATATAACTTATATATCCGTTGTTTTTATCTAATATTTAAAATAGTCTAGTAACGATTTAAGATGTTCTGCTTCTTCAGCTAAGTTTTGACTTACAGATGCACTTTCTTCTGCCGTCGCTGCATTTGAAGTTACAACTTCTGAAATTTGCGTTGTGCCCTCAAGAAGTTGGGTGATACTTTGTTGCTGTTCGCCAGTGGTCTGGGCCAACGATGCAAAAAATAATGCTGTTTGTTCAACAGTTTCAACTATTTCATTTAAGCTTTGTTCAGTTTCATTAGCCATCGCTTGCCCCTCTTGAGCATATTCGATGCTTTCTTTAATTGTAAGCTCAATTTCACTAACAGTTTGTGAGCTTCTATTTGCAAGTTCTCGAACCTCATTTGCAACAACTGCAAATCCTCGCCCAGCTTCACCAGCTCGTGCAGACTCAATCGTTGCATTAAGTGCAAGCAAATTAGTTTGTTCAGCAATATTGTTAACAGTTTGCAATACATCTCTAATAACTAAGCTAGATTTATTAATTTTTTCCATCGCCACAATCATATTAGACATAGTTTGTGTGCCTTTTGCTGCCTTATCTAGCGCTAAGTCTGAAAGCTTTCTAGTTTCTTTAACTTGATCTAAAGTTTGATTTATCGACTCACCAATTTCACCTGTATTTCTAATAAACTGGTCAATTGTGTGTGCCTGCTCCGTTGCACCTTCAGCAAGAGCAGTTGACCCCTCGGCAATACTTTCTGAACCGTGTGTAACTTGTTCTGCAGACAACGTAATTTTGTCCATAGTGTCTGAAAGTGTGTCGCCAATTTTTAACATTGCATTTTTCATTGGCAAAAAGTCCCCAGGATAAACAACGTTAAGTTGAGTCTTTAAATTTCCATTTGCAATTTCATTTAATACCAAGCTTGTTTCAGAAATAATTCCATTTAGAGTTGATGACATTTGCTTAAAAGTATGGGCAAGTTCACCGATTTCATCGTTAGTTGTGTAGTCGATATTAACATGTAAGTTTCCAGTTGCAATGCTCTTTGCTGCATCAACAACACCTTGTATTGGGCTTAACACCTGACGTATCAAAATCCCCGTACCAACTATAAGCAATATAAGCGTCCCAATCGCAACCAACACAAGAAGTATCCCTGTATTGATGCTGTCTTCACGGTAATCATTAACTTCAACAAGCAGCGTAGCCCACCAAGTTTGGTCAAGCACGGTGATAGGGGAAAAATATCTCATATACGATACGCCACCATAGCTTTCCGTTTCAAAATAAAAGTCTTGTTTTGTCCCTATATAGTCAATAAAAGTTTTTGTATCTGCTGCAGTTAAAATTTCTGGGAAATATTCTAAAAGTCTGGTGCTATCAAGACTGTCAAAAACTCTAAACAGCTCGTTTGTTAATACTATTGCACCCAACGTTTCAAAACGGTCATCGACTGATTTTATAACGCTAAATTGTGCTGTCATTAGACGACCAACAACTACGCCTTTAAATTGTCCATTGTGTATTATCGGACTTGTTATGTATGAAAAAACTTGCCCATCATCTGTCATCTGAGGTGATAAAATTTGAGGTGAATTTGTTTGTTTTGAAAGTGTGTAAAAGTCTTCGTATTGGTATTCATTGTAAGAAGTTATAGCAGAATAAGTGCCTAGCTTTGCTTGTTGCTCTGATATGTTGAAACCGTATATGTTTATGTTTTGGTCAAATGCGTTTGGCTCAAAATATACACCGATTTCATATAGCCCTGCCGTTTCATCGTTTATAGCATCAATTGCAGTTGCAATCAAATAGTTTTCAGTCAAAAAGTTTTGGGTCAAAATTTGTGTGTCATAAATTTGACTTTTGTTGTAATAGTCAAGCTCTCGTGAGTTTTCGATATCTATATACATATCAATTACTTCATCGCTCATATTGTCTATCGTCACAAAGCTTGAGTCGATAATATTTTGTATCAGCTGTGCATTTTGGGAGGTTGCAGTGTTAAAGTCCCCAGTTGTTGCTTTATCAACGGCACTAACAGACTGCCAAACTGATATCCCAATCAATAAAATAAAACTTAAAATTACCATCGCTGCAATTCTAATGGATAACGTTTTAGAAATGCTATTTTGTTTCATAAACTTGCCCCTTTCATAAATAATAATTTATATTTGGTAATTATTGTATCATAATTATGTATGAATTACAATATTTTTGTTATTATTTTTCATAACTTGTACATTATTTTTTAATATTTACCTATATTAGACCAAAAAAAGGACGCCCAATGAGCGTCCCCTGCTAAAATTTGAAATATTCCAATAATGATTTTAAATATTCTGCCTCCTCGGCTAAGTTCTGACTTACAGACGCACTCTCTTCTGCTGTTGCTGCATTAGATTGAACGACATCTGAAATTTGCGTTGTGCCTGCAAGAAGATGTTGCACGCTTTGTTGTTGCTCAGCAGTACTTTTAACCAACTCCTCAAAAAATTCTGCAGTTTGTTCAACCGTCATAACTATTTCAATTAAGCTTTTTTCAGTTTCGGCAGCCATAAGTTGCCCTTCTTCAGCATACGAAATACTTTCCGTAATAATTTGTCCAATTTCCGTAACAGTATCTGCACTTTTGTTGGCTAGCTCTCGGATTTCATTTGCCACAACAGCAAACCCCTTACCTGCCTCACCTGCACGAGCCGACTCAATCGCAGCATTAAGTGCAAGCAAGTTCGTTTGCGACGCAATATCACTAACAGTTTGTAATACACTTCTAATAATTTGGCTTGATTTGTTAATTTTATCCATAGCCTGCGTCATATTTACCATAGACTCAGTTCCTTTTGCAGCTTTCTCTTTTGCAACAATAGATAGCTTGCTAGTTTCTTTAACTTGCTCTATAGTGTTGTCTATAGATGTCCCAATTTCGCCAGTATTTTTAATAAATTCCTCAATCGTGTGTGCCTGCTCTGTTGCACCACTTGCAAGGGCGTTTGACCCATCTGCGATACTTTCCGAACCGTGGGTTACTTGTCCTGCTGACAAATTTATTTTATTAAGCATCTTGCTAAGCGTCTCACTAATTTCCGTCATAGACTGTTTTATTGGCAAAAAGTCGCCTGGGTAATTTGCAACCAAATTTATTTTCAAATCCCCATCTGCAATTTGTGACAACGTTGCATCTGTTTCTGAAATAAGCGATTTTATTGTGTTTGTCATCGCCTTAAATGTGTTTGCAAGCTGACCGATTTCATCATCTTTGTTGTAATCAATATTTACATCTAGCTTTCCATTTGCTATATTTTGTGCAGCCACTACAATATCATCGATAGGTTTAAGCGTTTGTCTAATAAACCAACCTGCACCCATTATAAGAATTATAAGCGTTACTATCGAAAATACAATTAATACAATAGCTGTGTTTAAACTGCCTTGTTGATATTCACTAACTTCTATACGAAGTGTTGACCACCAAGTTCTATTTAACACAGTTATCGGTGAAAAATATCTCATATACGTTGTGCCATCATCACCTGTCGCCTTAAAATAAAAAGACTGCTCTCTAGCCATTTGGCTTAACATAGTTGTAACATCTTTTGAAGAAAGTGACTCCGTGAAATCTTCCAACAATCTACTTGAGTCAATGCTATCATATAACCTCAAATAATCGGCAGACAAAATCATTCCCCCCATAGTTTCAAATCTGCTATCAGACGACTTTATCGTGTCAAAAGCATCTGTCGCCATACGTGCAGCGATAACCCCTTTTGTTTCGCCTTTGTATATAATTGGCATCGTCATATATGAATAAGCTCTGCCCTGCTCATCAAAAGCTGGTGGCAAAATTTGAGCCTCGCCCGAGATCATAGGTGCAACGTAAAAATCTTCATCTTTATAAGTATTGTATGATGATATCGGACTATATGAGTCTAAATAAGCCTCAGCCTCTGTCATATGAAATCCGTATGTGTGTATGTTTTCTGAAAATGCGTATGGCTCAAAATATATACCAAGGCTTATAAGTCCTGTGGTTGGCGTAGTTATTATATCTCGCACCAGTTGCAAGCAATAATGTTCAATTAAACATTGCTCTCTTGGTATATTAATTCCGTATAGTTCGCTTGGTTGGTCATATTCAAGTTCCCTATTTTCAATTTTTTCATACATTTCAATTATGTTGTATGCAATGTCTTCGATATTCCCAAAGCTTGAATCTATAAGGCTTTGGATAAGAAGTGCATTTTGTTCGGTTATCGTTTGAAATTCTCCATTAGTTGCAGTTTCAACGGCTTTCATTGAATTCCAAACTGAAATACTAATTAAGATGATAAAACTGATAGTTACGATACCTGCTATTCTAACAGCAAGTTTCGTAGAAATGCTATTTTGTTTCATTTTGTGTAAAAACCTCTTTCTTGTAGTTATTTTCCCCTGTCAAATATTGTATCATATCAACCTAGTGTATACAACATATTTTGTTATATTTTTAACCTTTATATCAAAAAATATCATCGCCAGCATATCACTGTACGGGCGGTCGGTATACACTGGCCGCCCGCAATCTCCAAACAAAAAATGGGCGACCATTGGCCACCCCGATATATCTAAAATTTGAAATAATTTAATAAAGATTTTAAATGCTCTGCCTCATCGGCTAAGTTTTGACTTACAGATGCACTTTCTTCTGCTGTCGCCGCATTCGATTGAACAACGTCTGAAATTTGCTCTGTCCCATCAAGTAGATGACTGATGCTGTCTTGTTGCTGTGCCGTGCTAACAACAAGCTCGCTAAAGAAGTCTGCAGTTTGTTCAACTGTCATAACAATTTCAATAAGGCTCTTTTCTGTTTCGGCAGCCATAGTTTGTCCTTCTTGAGCGTAAGTAATACTTTCGTTAATAATTGCTTCGATTTCTGTAACAGTTTCAGAACTTTTGTTTGCAAGTTCTCGTATTTCGTTTGCAACAACCGCAAAACCTTTACCTGCTTCCCCTGCTCGTGCAGACTCAATTGCTGCATTTAATGCTAATAAATTCGTTTGTGCTGCAATATCGCTAACAGTTTGTAATACATTTCTAATAACTAAACTAGATTTGTTAATTTTATCCATAGCTTGTGTCATATTTACCATAGACTCCGTACCTCTTGCAGCTTTTTCTTTCGCCACATCAGATAATTTGCTAGTTTCTTTAACTTGGTTCATCGTTTGCGTTATAGACTCACCAATTTCACCAGTGTTTTTAATAAATGCATCAATTATATCAGCTTGATTTGTTGCTCCTTCGGCAAGAATGTTTGCACCTTCCGAAATACTTTCAGAACCGCTTGACACTTGATTTGCCGCAAGATTAATTTGATCTAACGTCTTACTAAGCGTTTCGCTAATTTCAATCATAGACGACTTTATCGGCAAAAAGTCCCCTGGATAGTTTGCTTGAAGTTCAAAAATCAAGTTACCACTTGCAATTTGTGATAAAATTACGTCCGTTTCATCGATAAGCTTTTTAAGCATCGCACTCATTTGCATAAATGTGTTTGCAAGTAGACCGATTTCATCGTCTGCAGTGTAATCAATTTGGACATTTATGTGGCCTTGTTTGATGCTTTCTGCTGCCGTCACAATTTTTTGGATTGGGCTAAGCATCTTTTTAATTAACAACATAACTATAAATATAAGTCCACAAAGTGTTGATGCTGCAAGACCTACAAGTAAAATTGCTGTATTTTTACTGTCTTTTTGATAGTCATTAACTTCAACAAGAAGTGTTGACCACCACGTTCTGTTTAATGCATTTATCGGTGCAAAATATCTCATACGAACTTCGCCATCGGCACCAACACCTTGAACATTAAAAGGTTTTTCATATTCCATTAAAGTTAAAATTTCGTTTGCAGTTTGTGTTGACATCGTTTCTGGGAAGTAGTCTAAAAGTCTACTACTGTCCAAACTATCATACACTCGGTACAAATCACCCGACAAAATCATACCACCCATAGTTGGAAAACGGTCGTCGTCAGATTTTATAGTATCAAATTGCGTAGCCATCATACGCCCAACAACCATACCTTTAAACTCGCCTTTATATATAATCGGCGTTGTTAGGTAAACGTAAACTTGTCCATCATCCGTCATTGCTGGAGTAATAATTTGTGGCTCTCCTGCATCTCTAGCAAGCGTGTAAAATTCTTCGTCTTTATAAGTATTGTATGATGTAATTGGTGTATATGTTTTTTGCTGTGCTTGAGTTTCTGTCATGTGGAAACCGTAGATGTTTATTCCATCATAAAATTCCCCTGGTTCAAAATAAACCCCAACTTGATAAATACCTGCTGTCTCGTCGTTTATAGAATTTATTGCCGTCGTAATCATATAGTTTTCGGCAAGATAGTTTTGACTGGGAATAGGAACGCCATAAATCTCACTAAGGTTGTGATATTCAAGTTCGTTTGCAGCGTCAATATGTTCATACATTTCGACAATATCATCTCTAATATTGTTGATAGTTACAAAACTTGAGTCAATAATATTTTGTATCAACTGTGCATTTTGCTCAGTTATAGTTTGAAATTCCCCGTCGGTTGCAGTTTGAACTGCCTGCATTGATTGCCATACCGAAATCCCTATAAGCAGAATAAAACTTAACGTTACTATTACAGCTATTCGTATGGCTAACTTTGTAGATATACTGTTTGTTTTCATAAAGCTAAAATCCCTTCTATGTGTATATGTGGTTTGTAGTATTATACCATAATTTGGGCAATAATTACAACAAAAAAAGCCTCATTTCGAGAACTTAAGTTAAATATACAAAATATTCGATTAATTTTGTAAAATTATTATTTTTTGTAATATAAAAAAAACAGGAACGGTAACAGCGTCCCTGTTTGTCAACGAGTGGTAACAGCACTCGCATTAAAAATTTATTAATTAAAATTTGAAATAGTCTAACAGTGATTTTAAATGTTCAGCCTCACTTGCTAGATTTTGACTAACTGACGCACTTTCTTGTGCCGTCGCTGCATTTGATTGTACAACTTCTGATATTTGTTCTGTACCTTCAAGCAAATTGTTAATACTTTCTTGTTGTTCTGTAGTACTTTTTAATAAACTTGCAAAGAAATCTGCTGTTTGTTCAACAGTTTCAATAATTTCAATAATGCTTTTTTCTGTATCTCCAGCCATAACTTGACCTTCTTCGATATAGTTAATACTTTGTGTAATAATTTCTTCAATTTCGATAACTGTTTCCGAACTTTTATTTGCAAGCTCACGAATTTCATTCGCAACAACTGCAAATCCTCGTCCTGCCTCACCTGCTCTTGCAGACTCAATTGCTGCATTAAGTGCAAGCAAGTTTGTTTGCTCAGCAATAGCTCTAACCGTTTGAAGAACATCTCTAATAACTAAACTTGATTTGTTGATTTTCGCCATAGACTCATTCATATCAGTCATAGCTTGTGTACCTTTTGCTGCTTTTTCTTTCGCAATGTCTGATAATTTGCTTGTTGACTTAACTTGCGTCAGAGTGTGACCAATAGTTTCTCCAATTTCAGTTGTATTTTTGATAAAATCATCAATAGTGTGTGCTTGCTCTGTTGCACCTTCGGCAAGTGCGTTTGCACCTTCGGCAATGCTTTCAGACCCATTTGTAACTTGGTCTGCTGCAAGATTAATTTTTGCCATCGTTGACGATAGCGTTCCACTAATTTCAACCATAGAGTCTTTTATCGGCATAAATTGCCCTGGATAGTTTGCTGTAATGTTGGCATTTAAATCACCTTTTGCAAACTGGTCAAGCGTTGTGCTTGTTTCTGAAATAATTCCTTTAAGTGTTTTGCTCATTTGTGTGAATGTTTGTGCAAGTTCACCAATTTCATCTTGCCCTTGATAATCAACTGTAACGTCAAGCTTACCATTTGCAATTTCATCTGCTGCTGAAACGATTAGCCCAATCGGTTTAAGCATTTGTCTAATAAGCGTTCCTGATACAAAAAGAAGTGCTGCAAGTGTCGCTGATGCAATTCCAAGCAACAAGAAACCAGTTGTTCTGCTGTCTTTTTGATAATCAGTTACTTCAACTAAAAGTGTTGACCACCAAGTTCTGTTTAGTGCCGTTATTGGAGAAAAATATCTCATACGAACTTCTCCGTTTGCACCAACTCCACGAATATAAAAAGATTTTTCATGTTGCATATTTTCATACATTTCGTCTTGAGTGCCTTTTGACATAGTTTCTGGGAAATAGTCTAACAATCGACTGTCGTCAATACTGTCATAAAGTCTGTACAAATCACCAGACAAAATCATACCACCCATAGTTTCAAATCTATCATCGCTAGACTTGATAATATCGAAGTTTGACGCTATCATACGTGCGACAACCATCCCTTTAAATTCACCTTTATAAATAATCGGAGTAGTAATAAGTGTATAAACCTCACCACTATCTGTAATTTCAGGTTGCAAAATTTGAGGCGTTCCCTCTGCTCTCGCAAGCGTGTAAAATTCTTCATTTTGATACGTATTGTATGATGTAATTGGTGTAAAAGTTTTGTCAATTGCTTGTTGACGTGTCATATGGAACCCATATATATTTATATTTGGGTCAAATGCATATGGCTCAAAATATACTCCAACTTGAGAAATACCAGCTGTCAAGTCATTTATCGCATTAATAGCCGTCGTAATCATAAAATTTTCTGCAAGATAATTCTCAATTGGTAAGTCAGTATTATAAATTTGACTTGTATTTGTATATTCAAGTTCATTTGCATTGTCAAGGTCTTCATACATATCTAATATGTCATTTTTTATATTATCAATTGTTACGAAACTTGAATCAATAATGTTTTGTATCAACTGGGCGTTCTGCTCGGTAATCGTTTGAAACTCACCGTCAGTCGCCTTGCTAATAGCAGAAATAGATTGCCATACGGAAGTGGCTATTAGAATAATAAAACTTAACGTTACTATTATACCAATCCGTAAGGCAAGCTTATTTGATATGCTATTTTTATTCATAGGTATTCCCCTCTCTCTCCTGTATTTATGTGTCGTTTTTTGACCACTTTTGTATTTTAACACATAGGCACTAGGGGTACAAGTGTTTTAGTAGTTTTGTAACAATGTATAATTTGGTAATAAAAATTTTCCCAATTTTACAACTCAGAAACTACACATGACCACCATATTTCATCAAATATAAATATAGGACACATATGGCAACCGTAGCTCTCGTCTTCTGTTGAAATCGTCACAAAAAAAGCCTCCTCATTTTCCATTTGCTCTTTAAGTAGTTGTACACTTTGTGTTGATAAATCTTGTGTAAACGAAGTCAATTCATCTCCGCCATAAAACGACAACAAACTATCAGACAACACATATGCTTTCGCCTCGTCGTTAGATCTAATCGCCTCAAATGCATTATTTTCTACACAAATTGATATAACACCAACAAGTTCCCCTTTATAACATATAATAGGAGTTGTTATGCAAGTTTTTCCGCTAGCAGTTAAAAATGTGCTCGTTTGATTGTCTTGTATCGTACGATAGTAAAAATATTCATACTTATACTCATCATATGTCGACATTACAGTGTAAATAGGTTGTTCATTTTCAGGCTCAGTAATAGTAAATGCATACGTTTCCATTAACGAAAATGCATACGGCTCAAAATATATACCAACTTCAGTTATAGGGATATGGGGGCTTACTATTGCTGAAAGTGCCGTGTGAATTATATAGTTTTCGGCTAAGTATCCTTCGATGGATATCGGCTCATCGTATATAATGCTTTTGTTTTGCAGTTCTTCAGTTTGTGATTCGGCGTAACATGTTTCCATCAAATAATCACTTAAATTTAACGCAACAGTAAAGCTTTCATTTACTATCGTCTGTACAATAGCTGCATTTTGTTCTGCTATAACTTCGTATTTTGCGTTTATTTCTCTTTGGACAGCCTCGTTCCTTTGATGGATAGATAAACTTATTAGACCAGTCAGGCTTATAGATAAAACGATGGCGATTTTAAATAAGATTTCTATTGCTCTATTGTCGTTCGGCATACGGTTTTCCCCCTTAAATGTGGAGTTTGTCTAATATATTGTATGCTTTTAGGACACAAAATGACACAAAAATTCGCAAAAAAAGTAGGACGCCTAAGACGTCCCATATAAAAATTATCCTAAAATTTTAAGCAAATCTTGTTTATAGTTTTGTGCATTCATTCGCATAAAGTGTTGAACTGGGTCATTTTCATCAGTCCCTAATGCAAAATCATTAAAAAACTTTCCTTCAGCTAAATATTTTTTTGCCGTAGCAAAGTCACCACTATTAAGGCTATCTCTAATTGTGTCCCCAACAGTTTGCAACATATCAACTGATTTATCAAAATCAATATTTCCATCTTCGTCCATAAATTGTGACTCAAGCAAAGTTCCAATGTCTTGGCTTATGTAGCCTGCACTACTTAACACCGCAAGCTCGGCAAAAGTTGAACTGTGCCCATCAATCTCATCAAGATTAATTTGCTGTGTTATTTCATTTCCATCTGCATCTGTGTAACTAACTTCGTAATAATCATTTTCATCTGTTGGAGCAGTCACACTAACGTAACTTTGCCAATCATATGATGTTTCTGTAGTAGTAGATGGTGGTTGAAATTGCGTTACAAAGTTTGCACCATTCGTTGGTTTTGACATAAGGTGTGCAAATCCATTTGACGAACCTACAGAATTGCTTTGCATGTGTTGTGGATTAAAATTGCTTGTCATGTTGATGCCGGGGTGATTGTTTAATAAACTAGTCGAAAAACTCATAAATATCTCTCCTTCAAAAAATAAAGTTATATATAAAGTTTATCGTCATTTTATGTCCAATATTTAACACAAAAAAAAGCTGATACATTGTACCATCGACTAATTTACTTTCAAATATGCCATAACCAAGGAGTGTAGATTATTCATTAATCCCGACGTTTAACAGACCTTCTGTGCAAGATGGACATTTTAAATTCATTATATTGTTATCTTTATCTAGCACATAATACAGTTTTGATTTACCATTACTTTGTACTGGCATTTCAAATTGTCGCCATTGGTCAGTTGATTTCCATTCTGGCAAATAGTTCATACTCCCCCCACAAAAACCACATTTATAAGTAGGCTTCAAAAAGTTTTCGCCATCAGACAACACATAAAAATATTTACCTTTTAAGTTTCCGCAACATTCACATTTATATGCTCCAAATCCTCCATCTGATAAATGCCAATTGTCTTCCCCAGATAGTGCAATTTTGCGATGTTCATTATCATTTATATTGTTTGATACATCATAGTTACGCTTATCTTTCAAATTAATTAGAGGTACAAGCGTTCCATCACACTTTTTACAGTGGTGTGTAGGCTCACACTCTATGTTATTAACTGTAAATCTATAATAATAATATTCGCCTATTTCATAACAACATTCACAAGCATATAATAGTGTGCCTGCACACAACACATCATCTACTTTTGATACCAATTCAGCGTGTTTTGGATCAGTTACTTTTTGCTTGTCAATAAATTGATCAAATTCAACCCCGCTTGTTCTATATTCTCGTTCAAAACTACATTGTTTACATTTAAAATTTGTTTGTTTGCTTAACATAAACTCCCCCGACTTTATCTAATTCAGGATTATATTGTTCCCCCAAATTAAGTTTATTTTATATTTACCGATTACAAGTTTTTATGTATGTCACATTTTGGGTATTATATATACATATATATCGGCTTGTTTACTATTAATATTTACTAATTTTTCAATGATTCTACAACTTTGTTGTAATAATTTAACATTGGTTGCTGTTTTATCCAATTGTTGTATGTTTGTTCAATTTTACACCTAAACTCTCCTATATTAGAAGTAAGCTCAATACCTTCCACATATCGTTCAATCAGTCTAAATGCCTTATTCATCACAATAAATTTATATGTTATCCATTCTTTTCCACGCCCTGCCTCATAAGTTGCCATCCAAGTTCCTGCATACAAATTTTCAACTAGATATTTCAGGTTTTTGTTAACACCCAACATTTTATCTATAGTTTCTTTTGATGCCTCGTATACTTCTCCTGAATTTCGATCAACTCTAAGTCTGCCATGATGATCAATCGAGCTAATTTCTTTAGGTCGCCATAGATGAGGGGTACAACTTTCAATTGTATCTGTTAAAATACTTGGCAAAATATCTTTTAAGTACGCTTCTACTTCTGGTGTCCAAAACTTAGCTCGGCTAGTACCTTGTGGGATTTTTTTGCTAAGCTTTTTCCAATAAAAAACATAATCTATACTGTTCAAAATATCATAAAACATCTCAAACCATAAATCATTTACTTTATCTATATAATCATAAACCTCATCAGATGGGTCATCTAAATTTATATATCTATTTAAAGGAATAAACTCATCAATAATTTCATTAAATCTCCTCTCTGCCTCATTAACTACCTTTTCATTATCATATACATAAAATTCATTTAGAAAATCACATAAGTTGTTAATGGCTTTCCATTCTATTGTTTCGTTGACATTTGTAATGGTAATAGGCACTAGTTCCGAATGATGTTTTGTAATAAATCCACCATGATGCCAACTTTGTTCAAAATAAAGCTCAAATTCCCTAATGTAAATTTCTTTATTAGTTAAAATATCATCAATAATATTTAGCAATCTCTGTTGTACTGATTTATTGCAAATTTCTGGTATAACAAGTTCCATTTTGACGCTCCTCTCTAACTATTTATTGGATTATTGCCATCAAAAACAAAAGCTATTCACAAAAAAATAAAAAATATTTTTTTAAAAAAACCCCTTGCATTTTTGAAAAAATTGGATAAAATATATTTAAACAAATTTTGTAAATTGAAAGTACGCCCCCTATGTGGTACACTTATATAAAACGTACTACATAAGGAGGATTTATGAATAATGAAATTCTGGGTGAAATGCCCGTCGCCAAAGCTATTATGAAAATCGGTATCCCTGCAATATCGGCTATGATGGTTATGGCGATTTACAACTTGGTTGATACTTTCTTTATAGGAATGCTAAACGATGACTTGGCACTCGCAGCCGTATCAGTAGCGTTTCCTATTATGTCGCTTATGACTGCTTTGGGGCAAGTGTTGGGGGCAGGTTGTGCAGCAGCAGTTGGGCGAGCACTTGGTGCTGGAAAAAACGATTATGCCAACAATCTAATTTCAACAACTGTAATTATCGCAATCACAACTGGTATTTTGTTTATGCTTGTTGGCTTTCTTTGGATAGAGCCAATTTTCAGGTTATTTGGAACGACAGACACAGTTATGCCTACTGCTCTTGAATACGGATATTGGATGTATATTGGAGCTGTTTTTTCGATACCAAACCAATCATTTAACAACATTGCACGTGCTCAAACAAAAGCTATTTTATCGATGAAAGCACTTTCGCTTGGTGCAATATCAAATATTATTTTAGATCCAATTTTTATGTTTGAGCTTGGTGGATTTGGATTAAATATGGGAATTAGAGGGGCATCTATGGCTACAACAGTTGCTCAAGCTATCGGATTTTTATATATTGGTTCACATTTTATATCAGAAAAATCTGGATCTCCAATTAGGGTAAAGTTTTTCACACTTAAAGATAAAATTTTAGTCGATATACTGCGCTCTGGATTGCCAATCGGTATAAATCAACTTTTAGCCGTTGTTGCAGTATCATTTACAAATATCGCTGCAAATGCTTATGCACCTACAGAACTTGTTGCTGCAAACTTCCAGTCAGCATATGGGCTAGTATTAAAAATTAATACAATAAAATTTTGTTGCATAATGGGATACCTTCAAGGATATCAACCCCTTGCGTCATACTGTTATGGTGCAAAAAATAAAGAGAGATTTTACGAATGTTTTTATTTTGCACTAAAGACTATCGTAGCATTTACATTTGTGCTATCAGTTATATCACAATTTATTGCCCCACACTTAGTTAGTATTTTTACGAACAATGAAGAAATTATTGCTATGGGTACACGTTTTGTTAGGTACAACACAATTTTCTTACCGTTACTTGGATTAACGTTTTTTGCCATGTTAACATTCCAAGCAACAGGAAACGCCAAGCAAGGTGGTATTATCGCCATTTCAAGACAAGGCGTTATATTTTTACCAACGCTATTAATATATTCAGCTGTTATGGGACTTGATGGTATATATTTTGCACAGCCAACGGCAGATTTACTTACTGCTGGCTTAGGTATTTTACTACTTATGAAATTTAAAACAGAGCTTGAAACACATTTTGAAGAAGGTGTAACGGCATAAAAAAAGTGAGGGCTTAATCGCTCTCACTTTTTTCTAAATAGTTATACTATGAAGTTGCTACTTCTTGTGCTTCGTCGTATAAATCTTGCACGCTGTATTGCGTCTCGTTTACTTGAATAATTTTTCCATCACTATCTATATATGCACTAAGCATGTCGCTAATCACTTCGCTATATGTCATATCAATGCCCATTTCTTGTAGTTCGTTTACGACTCCGTGTATAAAACGCGCATTTGATTCAAGTAGATTAAAGGTTAATGATGTCGTTGGTATTTTAGCTGATTTAGTAACAAAATATCTCATAAATATTCTCCTTTTTTCAGGTTTTAGTTACATGTTTTTGTAATTTTATTGCAGGCAATGCTCTAATTATTCAACAACCTATATTAGAACACGCTAACTTTATTTAGATAATTTTTTGTTGGTATTGCCACACGTACTACTCCCATCAGTTAACCCTTCATTGTATGTCGTGTTAGTCCCCTGTAATTCATTCGCGCCATCACATCCAAAATTTGATTTTTCGTGTGATATAATAATAGTTGTTGATGCCTCTGATACCTTAGCTTGATTTGTAACAAAATATCTCATAAATATTCTCCTTTTTTAATGTTTTATTTATTAATTGTTGCATGCCATGCGAGCTGCTGTTTGAATATAAGCGTTTATACCTGAATTTCTAATTCCAATCAATGCTTTAAGTATTAGGTAAAACAGTTCTTCACCACTTAAAGCGTCCATTTTAGGTTTAATAAAACCTGTTAGTACGTTCCACGAAGAAATTTCCGTTGCGACTGTTAAGTCTAGTCCAAATTCTTTTGCTATAAAGACTTCCAATGCTCCTTCAACCGATCCAGAATAATTGCCTCTTCTAAGCTCGTTCCAAATTCTTGCTGCCCTAAATTGAAGCATGGGATCAACTACTTTTATGTCGTCTTGCTTAACAGTGTCAGGAATATCCTCTTGCGTTTTATAAAATTTACCGCTTGATTTATCATAGTAAATCGGCGCGATTCCTCTTTCGTTAATAAGTTCTTCAACTTCATGCTCCCAATCGAGAGTGTATTCGTTGTGATGATCTCGCTTATATTCCTGCATATATTCTTCCAGACTCAGTGGAACTTCATCCATATCGTCAGCTTCGTCTACATATTCATCGTACTTATACTCTTTGTCTTCTTTTAAGCGTTCATGAATGCTCTCCTCTAATTCCAATATTTCCTCTATTGTTAGTACTGTTAGTAATTTCATCTTCTACTTCTCCTTCATTAGTGTTAATAGTTTGTGTATATTTTCTATTTCATTTGTGTACCAGTCGTCTATTTGTGTCCAAAGTTGTTTTTCGTGAGCCTCCAGTACATTAGGCCTTCTACGATTTCTGTATATAGCCACAGCTCTTAATATCTTGTATTCATCTTGAATAGGCATCAAATTGTCATAAATTTCATCAATCCTGCTAATTTCGTCAGTCGTAAGGCGGTCTAGCTTTTCTGACTCAAATAGATATACAGCCAGATCAATTTTTAACTGTTGTAAAATATTAGCAATCGGAGCTTTATACTCAGGCCAAATTTTATGATACATGGCGTCAACTAACTCCACTGTGAAAACTTCAACTTGTTTTCCGTCTTTAACGCATTCCTCATTGATAGCTTTGGTTTGAGCAGCATCATGCAATTTCCTTTCAATATCAATCAATTGCCGATACATGTTAGGAACTATACTCCTTTCTAAATATTTCCTATACAATTCTTTGCCTGTATACTGCACCCCTGATATCGAATATAAAATTATTGTATCACTTCGCCGCATTTCAATAATCATATCGTTGATCATTGTCGGCTGAGTAAAACTTATGCCTTTCTTTTTTGCTGCCGAATTTGCAATTCGTATTTTACTCACTAATTCACTAGGCACTGAAAAAGTTGCGGCTTTGCTGGGCTCGCTATATTCTTCCTGCGGTAACGATAGATGTCTCATTTTAGCACCTCCTAAAATTTAATAAACATAGAAAATACTTCAATAATAAAAACATATAATATGAGTATATTAGCATAAAATTAATCTATTATAGTCATTATTACGATAATAAGTAGCAACTTTCAATGCTTTTTATAATATTTATAATACTATATTCTTAGATACCTGTCAACAGTTTTTTCAATTTTTATCAAAAAAAACTTATTTTTATTTAATTTTGACCTCGTAACCTTTTATCTTATATTAAATGAATACGTATGATATATTATATGAAATAAAAATAACCCCAAACTCGTTACAGTTTAGGGTTAAAAAATTGCCGTTTTAGATTAAATCTTAACTATTTTAAGCTTTATTTATTAATTTTCGCTAAATATCACTCATATTTGTGATTAAAAACCTATTATTTACTTAAAAAGTCAACGATAGCATCTACCGTTATTGATTGTTGTTCTACATCACTTATAGTTGCAGTTGGATCGCCTTTTTGCTCACCATAATTTCCATACTGGGCGTGATTGCCCCCTTCGATTATAACAATATTATCTGTATAATCAATTTTTTCTTCAAGATTGTCATTAAACGTTCCATAAATAGTTAACGCTTTTTCTGTTGGATAGTCACCATAAACGTACGCCCCAATCAAAAGAAGTCCGTCCACTTTGTCTTGATTTTTTGAGGCATAGTTGCTAGCCATACCTCCGCCCATAGAGTGCCCCATCATATACCAACTTGAAATATCTTGGAGTTCTGCAACTTTAAAAACGTCTTTTGCAGCGTTTGAGTCAAAAATAGCCATATTAAATGGCATTTCTATCAACACAACTGTAAAACCTTCATCTGCAAGCTGTTGCAAAAGTGGAATATAAGCGATAGCTTCAACTTTTGCCCCTGGATAAAAAATAATTCCCGTATCTGTTGGACGTTCTGGGGTAATAATTGTCATATTGCCTTGCGTTGTAATTGTTCCGTCGTCTAACCCTTGCTGATAAGCTGCTTGTGCTATCTCGTCGGCTTCATAATAAATAGAAACGTATACTCCAAAGCCTACGATTGCTAAAATAGCCAATATTAGGAGAGTTCTTAACACAATTTTCTTTTTGTCTTTTTTCTGATTGTACGGTCTTAACGTACCGATAGGTCTATGCATTCGGTTCCCCCTATTTTTATATATGTTTCATACTTATTTTACATTATATAGTTGTCGGTAGCAAGTTAAATTTTTGTTATAACTCCCAAGTCACACAAAACAACTTAAAATTATCTATCAAATAATCGTAATCTTTTTCGCTATAACTAAAGTGTCCAGACTCCTCAAGCAAAAAACTTCGTATCATATTGTTGCCCTCAAAATAATTTATCGTCGACGCAAGCACAAGCTCATCATGTTTTGATGTAAACGCCCAACATGGCACTGCAATTTTGTCCACCGCTTTTTTTGTAGCACCAATTTCTCTAAGTAGATCCATATAATTTGGTACCCAAGATAAATATTTAAACAAATTTTTTTCAAGTTGTATGCTATATGCATTTTTCATTGGGTCATCATCTGAAAGGTCGCTATACAACAATTTTATTGAAGATTTAATTATTGGAGGTTTGACGATAGGTTTTAGTGGTGGTGCAAGCAAAAATAAACCTCTCACATTTGGATATTTTATAGAGAGGTTTATAGCAAAAAGTGTGCCCATTGAATGTGCAATTATTATTATGTTATCGTATAGTTTTGATAAATTTGCTACTTCAGCGTCAACTTGTTTTTTCCAATCTGCCATAGTAGCTTCCCCAAAATCACCAACGCCTTTCCCGTGCCCCTCAAGCAATAAGTTGCACACTGACCAACGTTTTGGCAACAAGGGGATAAAACTATTGAAGTGATTTGGCGTTCCAAGTATGCCGTGAATAAACAAAGCTACAGTGTTGCTATTTGATAAATATCTGCGATATTCGTTATGTTGCATAACACTTTCCTTTCTAAACACTTAGATATTAACTTTGAATACAATCATAAATATTTTGTTTATACGATTTCATCACATCAGCCAACAATTCTGCTGGCAGGCGTTGCAAGTTCATAAACGCTGCGTGGTCTTCAATTTCCATAAGCATTAGACGATTATCTTCAAGCCTAATAAAATCAATACGCAAAAACCCATGTTCTAACCCCGAATAGTTGGCAAATTTATCTGCCCATTGTTTTTCTTCCTCAGTCAGCTGGATAAACTTTGGTTCTGGATAGTTTGGGTATTTTGACGGTGTATACTCAAGTGCATATTTAAACTGTTGCCCCACATAATAACACTGCACTTCTGACTTAAATTTCATAAACGGTTGAATTATATTTCCCTCAACATATACTTCTTTTAGTTTGTCAGCGTCAACAAATTTTTGGTACAGCCCATTTCCAAACGATTTAATATCTTTTACAACGTATTTTTCAGGGTTACCAAGTTGCTCAACGTTTGCCATAGTATTAATCGTCGGGATAACATTTGCGTTGTTTGCAAACAATTCGCACAAATATTGCTTTCCAAGCCCATCAAGTCCCACAAGATTTACCGTTTTAACTTGTTTATCACTAAGTCTAGCAATAAGTTTTTGGTTGGCTTCATATAGTTTTGGCGTATCAGCTTCGTTACTCACCCACGTATTACGTCTAATTATAACGTCATACTGCTCATCATCAGTTGCATAATTTACTGTTTTTAAATCAACAATATGTCCATCTACCTCAAATGCTTGCCTAACCAAATCATCATCTTTTAGTCCGCTTCCTACCATATTTGATAGTATTAAAATTCTGTATTTATTCATAGTTTTCTCCTTATTAATTAGCATTAATTAGCTACTGAAAATTTACATCTACATTTGTCACTGTCAAACGTCGAGTCTATAAGCGTTTGCGTGTATGGCATTACATCTCGCTCACAAATTTGATGTGGATTTACAACTTCAACAACATTACCATTTTGCATAACTACAATTCGGTCAGATATTTTTGTTACTAACGCCAAGTCATGACAAATAAAAATTATCGTTACACCTATTTCTTTTTGAATATTTTTAATCAAATCTAAAATTTTCGCCTCTGTAATTACATCAAGTGCACTCGTTGGTTCATCTAATACAAGCACATTCGGACTTAACGTTAGAGCACGTGCGATGCTAACCCGCTGGCGTTGCCCCCCACTCATTTGGTGTGGTCGCTTGTCAAGATACGTTGCATCAAGCCCCACTTTTTCCAAAAACTCGGTCGCTACTTGCTTTTTCTCGGCTTTTTTTATAATTTTAAAATTTAGTAGTGGCTCACAAATAATATTTTCTATCGTCATTTTTGGATTTAGCGAAGTGCTCGTATCTTGAAATAAAAGTTGCAATTCTTTTCTGTGAAGTCTCAACTCTTTGTCTTTTAACGATGTTACATCTTTGCCATTATAAATTATTTGTCCTGTGGCTGGCGTTTCTAAATTGCTCAAAATTTTTGCTATCGTACTTTTGCCACTACCGCTTTCTCCGATTATAGATAAAAACTCTCCTTTATAAACAGGAAAACTAACGTCTTTACATGCCACAACTTCTTTTCGCTTTGTCATAGAATATATTTTTGTAATATTTTTAATATCCATCATTATCATTTCTCTTACCCCTCCAATAACCTCTTTGTATATTTATGTTGCGGATTGTTAAATATTTGCTCAGCACTATTTTGTTCAACAATGTTGCCATTTTGCATAACAACAACATAATCGGCAATATATAGTGCTAGCATTATGTTGTGCGTAATCATAACAACAGTGCTGTTATAACGTTTTTGCATCTGCAAAATTTCTTCCACAACTTGCGACTGCGTCGTTACGTCTAGTGCACTTGTCGGTTCATCAAGCAACAATATACTTGGGTTTAACGATAGTGCCATCGCAAGCCCCACACGTTGACGCATTCCCCCGCTAAGCTCAAAAATGTACGAATTCATTATATGTTTTCCATCTTGCAAATTCATACTTTCAAGCATCGAAACTGCTAAATCATGTGCTTGCTCTTTCTTCATATCTTTATGCGTCAAAATATATTGAACAAATTGTTTGCCAATTTTCCTAATAGGATTTAGGCTAAAACCTGCGTCTTGAAAAACCATCGCACATAACTTACTTCTATCTGCTGGCGACATTTCTATCATAGACTTATCGTCATGCAAAATATCGCCCGATACAATTTTTGCATCTTGTGGCAAAATTCCCATAATTGTTTTCATAAGCGTAGTTTTACCCGAGCCACTTTCGCCAACTATACAAAGTATTTTACCTGTTTGCACTTGTATGTTAATGTTGTTTATTACAACTTTTTTATCATATGCAACACTTATATTATTTATCATTAACATATTTTATCGCCCC
Organism: Epulopiscium sp. Nele67-Bin004; assembly: GCA_002007315.1. The sequence continues at coordinate 6,749 of LNZQ01000182.1, read as the reverse complement.
AATCTATCACTAAGCAAGTTACAAATACTTACAATACAAAAAATCGCCACACTTGGTCCTGCAATTATCCAAGGTGATTGCAACATATAAATACGACCATCGTTTATCATGTGACCAAGCTCTGGCAACGGTGCTGGTACACCAAAACCCAAAAATGATAATGCCGATAGCTCCAAAATAATTGTTCCGATATCACCACTTGCCGTAACCAAAAGTACGTTCGTAATGTTTGGCAAAATGTGTCTTACAAGTATTTGAAAATCTGTTGTTCCAGACATTTTGGCTGCCCTAATAAATTCTTGGTTTACAACTTGCAAAACTAAACTTCGTGCAAGTCTAATATACTTACTAACCGACACAACAAATATCGCAAACATAGCATTTTCAACGCTTGCACCCATAACCCCCGCAAGTGCAATAGCAAGCACCATAGACGGAAAAGATATTAATATGTCGGAAATCGCCATAATAACTTTGTCACAAACTCCCCCAAAATAACCTGCCACTATACCAAGGGCTGACCCGCAGACAACTATCACTGCTACTAATATAAAAGAAATACTCATTGAAATTCTTATTCCATACAGCACCCTAGAAAATACGTCTCGCCCAAGCTTATCTGTTCCAAAAAAATGTGTATCGTTTGGGGCTATAAATGCATCTTTCAAGCTGCCCTCATATGGGCTAAACGGGGCAATGCTATCTGCAAACAACGTTATAAAAACTAACAACCCAAATAGCACGAAAAGTATTACTAACATTTTATCTTGTGTAACAACTTGCTTTATTTTGTTCATATTTATATACCTCGTGCTATTCTAGGATCTAAAAACTGATACGATATATCTACAATCAAATTTACAGACATATAAACTAGCGAAATTAACAACACATACGCTTGGATTAATGGATAGTCATACGAACTTATTGCATCAACCGCAAGACTGCCTATCCCTGGATACGAAAATATCACTTCGATAACTGCAACTCCTGACAACAACGACCCAAACGATAATGCAAGCAACGTTACTAACGGTGGCAATGCGTTTGGCATAATATCACGAATTATAATTTGTGAAAACTTAATTCCACGTGCCCTTGCTCCAACAACATACCCTGATTGCAGTTCTTCTATAACGATTGCTCTAATTTGTCTAATATATTTTGCAGACATAGAAAATGCAAGCGTCACAGATGGCAATATCAACATTTCGATGCCACCTCCAACAGCGATTACAGGTATCAACTTTAGGCGTAACGCCACCACATACAACAAAATTGTGCCCACCAAAAACCCTGGCATAGATATTCCAACAAACGTGAACAACCGTATAACGTAATCCCAAAATTTATTTTCTTTTATAGCTGCTAAAATTCCAAGTGGCACTGAAACTAAAATCATCAGTAATAACGAGCTTATTGCAAGTTGTAAACTATTTGTTAACCTAGTAAAAACTACATCTGTCACAGGGCGATTTAGCGATATAGATTCGCCAAAATCTCCTTTAAATATATTGAAAATCCAATTTGCATATTGTTCATAAAAAGGCTTATTAAAACCCATTGCCTCTCTAGTTTGCTCTATTATTTCTTCGTTTGGCATATTTCCGCTCGCCAAATACATAGTTCTAATTGGGTCACCAGGAGCTAAGTAAATCAAGGCAAAACTAATAAAAGTGACACCAATTAACGTTACAAAAATTCTTACTAATCTTTTTAATATTGCCGACTTATCCAAAGTATTCCCCTTCCCTTATATCATGTCAAACATTTTTTTTGCGTAAACTTGAATATCTAGTGCAGACAACATATTGTATTTTTTTACGACTTCTACAAAATAAGATTTTATATCTTGCTTACTTATACATTTTGATTGCTCATTGCTCAAAATCCAAGGCATCTCAGCTGTTGTCATTGACGCCAAAGTCATACCACTGTAGCAAGCAAAACTTTTGATTACATTATCTATAACAACTTTTTCGGCTGGTAACAAATTAATATTTTCAATATTTGATATACATAGCCCCTGATATATTGGACCACTTTCATGAGCATAACAACTATCATTAAACAATGGTGTATCAAAAAAGGCTATATAAAAACCTTCGCAATAATAAAGTAACTTCTGTGCTGACAGTTGAGTAATATCTGCTGTATTACATATTATATATGATAAAATATCGTTTGCTTTTGAATTTTGTTGTAATAGTTTTTTAGCAACTGCAATACTTTTTTGATATGTTTTAATAGATATATTGTTTTTATTTTTTTCTAATATTTCTAAATATATTTCTGGACTGTTATATATATCATCTAAAATTTTGGAATATGCTTTTGACGGTAAATCTCCCTCAAAATATCTAGTAAAAGTTAGTTCTCCCCATTCAAGAAGATTTGATAAAGGTCTTTTGCCAATTTGGTATTTTGTTGGAATTTCCCTAATTTTTTCTAGTGAGATGATGTTATTTTCTGCTCTATATGTATCATGTAAAGCTTTTAAGTTTAGCATTTCTATTTCATCGTCTTTAACTTCATGTCCACAGTCTGACAGAGGAACTTCGCCTTCATAAAAATACGTTTGCCCTTTTAACTTGCCTTGCAACGTACTACTAGCTCCTGCCACAACTACTTCATGGTTGCATTCATTACAAAAACTTGTTTTTTCTTTCAAAAGTTTTCCCTCCCTAACATTTTTATTTTCTAGTTTATAATACTTTAAGATAATAGGTCTGTCAAGGTTTTTGTATTAATTGTTACAGAAAGTTTTAAACAAGTTTGCTATTGACACATTTACAAATACATTTTATAATCATTTGTATCAATTACAAGAAACGGGGTATCAAAAAATGATTAAAAAATTAGTATTATCACTCTTGCTGGCTGGGACGTTGGTTGGCTGTTCTTCAGGAGATGCTAACGTTGTTGGCAATTCCACAACTAGTAATGCATTAACAACATTACGCCTAGGGTGTGGTAACTTTTCGGACTCGCTTGACCCAAGTGCATCGCCAAACTCGGCTTGGGGAACAGCAAGATACGGTATAGCTGAGGGCTTATTTACATTTGACGACAGCATGAACGCAACACCAACTTTATGTGATACATATACAGTTGATGAAACGCACACTATTTGGGAGTTTCACATACGAGACGGCGTAAGCTTTTCAAATGGTAAACCGCTTACAGCATCAGCAGTTGTTGATAGTTTTGAATATTTGTATCACCAAGAGGCAACTGGAGCAGGCACAAATGCACCAAGTCAATTTTTAACTTATGATAGCATATCTGCAAACGATGATACAAACGTTGTAACTATGGTAACATCAAAACCATATGCCGACTTAACAAAAGTTTTATCACACGTAAACTATATTATAGTTGATGTGGAATCGGATTTATTCTCAAGCCCAGTGGGGACAGGGCCTTACAAAGTTGATACAAACGATGTTGGCGTAACTATTTCACTTAGTCGAAACGAAAACTATTGGAACGGCGATGTACCATTTGATACACTTCAAATATTGTTTATGGAAGATAGCACAACAAAATCATTGGCACTTCAAGCAGGTGACATTGATATGGTTGACACAATTACAACTGCATATGACTTAGACTTTTTGCGTGCGTCGGACGACTTTGTACTTGCTGAAACACTTAGCACAAGAACGGCTTTTTCATATGTAAATTATGATGGTGTTTTGGCAAACGACACGTTAAGAGAGGCAATTTTGTTGGCTGTTGATGACGATACGATATGTGACATAACAGTTGGAGGGGTATACACTAGCGGTTATTCTGTGTTGCCACCAACGATAGACTATGGTTATGATACACTTACTGATAAAACTCCGTACAATTTAGAAAAGGCAAAACAACTTCTTGATGATGCTGGAATTGTTGATACGAATGGCGATGGGATTAGAGAGCTTAATGGTGAAGAAATAGTTCTTGACTATGTAAGTTATACGATAAAAAGTCTTGATGCTGTTTCGGAAGCAGTATGCGTAAATCTTGATGAGCTTGGAATTGGCACAAACCTTAGAATACTTGACCCTGACACTCATTGGAATTTGATTGCAAATAGTGAATTTGACCTTGCAATATGTAGTTGGATTACAGTTCCAGCGGGTGACCCTATTGGATTTTTGGAAAACTGGTATTCAAACACTCATATAAACTATGGTTCATACAAAAACTCAACTTTTGATGCACTTTATGAGGAGCTTTTATATACTATTGATACTGATAGACAAAAATCTATTATCGAGGAAATTCAACAAATTCTTATCGATGATTGTGCTGTTATGGTGCACGGTTATTACACAAGTAACCTTTCTAGTAGTAGCAAAATTCAAGGTGTAGTTATGCCGATAAGCGAAACTTATTGGATTACAACTGACATAAAACCTAACTAAATTTTTAGAGATATTTTAAAATTATTTTATAGATTTTTAGCAAGAAAACCACTATCCCTTTAGGAGAGTGGATGAATTGCCCATTAACTTTACACAACTATGTTGCAAAATTAGGGACGGTATTTTCGTCCCTAATTTTATAATTCTAATCCTTGTATAATACTTTTTATACTAGGACCTTTCGTATATAACAATTTCTGTTCATATTCTATCGTTTTTTCGCCTATCTTAACTTTTCGTTCACCAAAAAAAGTTACAGTTAATATGTAGATTTCTTCTGGCATCAAAATAGGTGTTAAATCAATCTCATTTGCGTCCATAACAACTGTTGCCATGTCTTGTGCCTTAAAAGGAAGTTCTTGCGACATATATTCCCAAAACGGACATGTATGGTAAGAGTAATCAGAACTTGAGTCTAAAAGTATATCTTTGTTTTTTAATAGATTTTCTATGTTAGCAAAATAAACTTCAACTAGAGCAAAATAATTTATATCAGCCATACGCATTCCCCTTGCTAAATTCAAATCTATAAATATTGTATGCTACTTGTTGCAAAAATACGACAGTTGGACATATTTTGTAAAAAAATATCATTATTTTCAAACTGTATATTTGGAGTGATTGAGGGGGATAATATAAGCAAATTAAGCTATGGAGGGCACAATATGATAGCATCACAATTTCATGAGATTACTACATTTTTAGACAAGTCTACAGAGATATTAACCGAAGTACAAAGCATGACTATAACTACTTTTCCAGAAAAAGTGGCTACGCCTATTACAAAAAAAATTGAAGTGTTGCAAGAATTGTTGGAACTGATTGAAACTTCAAACATGAATTCAAAACTGTTGGTTGCAAATTTGCGACATGCTTTGATTGAGGCGGGAATTATTTTGGTTAAACTTACAGATGCTCTAAATGTTGATACAGTTGAAACGTATCAGATTTTGGAAAAGCTTGCTACTATTCAAATACAGCTTGCAACTGCAAAGAAAAAAGTTGGTGATGACTTAACTGGTGGTACAAAAGTTATAAACGACTAATAGAGGGGGTGTCCCCTTACATATACTTTAAAGTTGTCCATAATAAATTTATCGACAAAAAGCCTAGAGAATGTTCCCTAGGCTTTTAATTAGTTTCCTGTTAAATCTAAATATCTTGTAATTATAGACGCAACTTCAGCTCTTGTTGCTGTACCTTTAGGGTCAAGTTGGTTTCCATCTTTTCCACCTATAACACCATTATTTACAGCCCAGCCCATCGCCTCAGTTGCCCAAGTTGACACGCTACTTGCGTCGCTAAATGATGTAATGCTAGCTGTTTGCGAAACATTTAAGTTGCTATAGTTTGCAAAGTTGTATATAACTGCAACAAGTTGTTCACGTGTTATTGACTCGCTTGGTCCAAATGTTCCATCTGGGAAACCACTAAAAATTTGGTTTGATACTGCCCAAGATACTGGGTCTGCATACCAAGCGTCATTTGATATATCGCTAAACGAAACATTTCCTGCTGTAGCTGTGCTATCGCTTAATCGATAAAGTATTGTCGCAATTTGTGCTCTTGTTGATGTCCCGTTTGGTTCAAAAGAGTTTTCCGTCATTCCTGCCATAATACCTTTGTTGTATACGTTTGAAATGTCATCATAATACCACGCTGTTGTAGCGATATCGCTAAATGCTGTTTCTACTTTAACAGTCGGAGTTGTTACAACTGTTGTTGATGTTGTTCTATTGTTTGATGTGCTAGTAGTTACTTCTACAGTTGTTGTAACTTCTGTGTTATTTTCAGTTGTATCAGTTGAAGTATCCGCATCATCTGAAGTAGAGCTGTCAGTTGTTGCTGTAACACTTCCTGATGTACTACTTAAACTACTACTACTGCTACTTGAACTGCTACTACTTGAGCTACTTCCTGAATATGTTGTTAAAACTCGTACTGTGATAACTAGAGTTTCAGTATCTCCTGTGCTGTTTGTAGCTGTGTAAGTTAATGTGTATGTTCCTGCTGTGTTTGTGCTTACTGCGTCAACAACTTGACCGTTTTGTGTGATTACTAGGTTAAGTCTAATACCGTTGTCAACTGTTACATTTGGCAAATTGAATGTGTTGCCAGTGTATAGTGTGATTGTTGATGAACCGTTGTAGTAGATGTTTGGAGTGTCAGTTTCTGGTACTTCTGGCTCTGGTACTTCCGTTTCTGGCACTTCTGGTTCTGGTACTTCCGTTTCTGGTACTTCTGAGTCTGGCACTTCCGTCTCTGGCGTTTCCGTTTCTGGTACTTCTGGTTCTGGTACTTCTGTTTCTGGTACTTCTGGGTCTGGCACTTCCG
>LNZQ01000181.1 GCA_002007315.1 Epulopiscium sp. Nele67-Bin004 | reverse complement strand
TTGGTTACACCGATACTCTACCCATTAGAGTTGAGCTACACAGCAACTACGACTGTATCAACTCTCACCACTTCGAGGGGAGCTACTCATATAAAGAGAGCTACTTTGGCAATATGGTAGATGCACTCAATCTCAATCCCAAGCGAGTAAAGGAACTTTTCGAGAGCGAGGATATAGAGTGTGTGGGTGAGTTCCCCGACCTTGCGGAGCGTGATGGTAATGAGTTGGTAAGCTATGATAGTTTCGCCACCGAAGTATCAAACTCCATATCCCCTGCAAACCTCTTAACCTTTATGGCAAAAGTAGACGTTTCAGAGCTATACGAGAGGGGGTTTGCAGTAGATGAAATCACTATCCCAAAGGGTAACAGTTGCGGACTGTACAGCGCATCGAGCGGAGGGGGTTCACTCCTTGAGATGGTGTTATGGATTGTGCTGGTGTAAGACCCAAAAGCTAAACAGCAGGGGTGTGAATCCCCAACCGAGCAGGAAAGCTGAGGCATTTTTGACAATAACTGATCACTGGCATCAGAACTGCAATCACTTGGCTATATCTTTAAAGTCAGAGCTTTGCATAACAGCATAGGTAATGTTAGGAGTTGAGTGTGAGAACATTAGTCTTTGTAGTGATAATTGGGGCTCACATGGAGGGCTGTCAAAAAGAAAGAAATCCAACAGGAGGACTGTTAATCACACATGAGGAGGTTCAGACAAGTGTGATGAGATATCACTGTCAAGACACAGGTAACATCACCTGACATTATTTTTGACATTATGTCATCTCTGATAAAGAAAATAGAATATCAGGGTAATTACTTAGATTTAAATGTCCTATATGTAACATTTTAGCAACAGTTACAGTATAATTCTTTAAATCTCTAATGACTTGAACCGTATGGCTAAAAAATGTGGTCAAATCCGCTACGAGCATTTTATCCAATCTCAATTATGCTCATAAGATAAAGTGTAACATTGCCGTGCACGGGGCCTGAAGGACAAAAACGTCATGCGCTAAAGTGCCCTCAAGTCTTAAAAAATAAAATAAAATCACACCAACCTACAATAGTTACAATTTCATTTTCAGTGACATAATATTAGACCTTAAAAAAATCAACAGTTCATTGGGATATCAATAATCAATAACATAGCAAGCCTTTCTTGCATATCTTCGAAGACACAGCACTTTAAAAGGTGACAAACATTGCTGCAAAACACAAAGTGAACTTGCTTAATTGAACAATATTGTGTGGAGGTCCACATAGAGTATATTTTGAGAGACAGGCCATTAAAATTCAGTCCCCGGGCCGGCCACTTTGGCCCCTGGGCCGCACTGTCATGAACCCTGTTCATGACATTTGGGTCCTCCACACCAACACCACATCGTGACAGAATGCTCCAACCATTCTGGACCCAGCAGACAGCACCCAGCTACCTAAGGCTGCCTTCACTTGGTGAGCTCCCATTTCCATCCATGGTAGTCCTGTTCCTGGTAGCTGCGGTGCCAGCCCTAGGGTGGTGGTTGGACTTCCCCAGAAGCACTGGCTGGTCTGACTGTTGGAGGGGTATGATTAGTCGTGACACTATTGAGGGTTTTTTCTTATCACGAATTATTGATTACAAAAATCTTGGTGATGAGTCTACACCTATAAATGGGTCTGTTACACAACTGATTATTGACCATTTTTCGGCAACTTTCGATATAAAAGAAGTTAGAAATATGGACGACATGGTGCGAGGTATACTTTCGGGTGACGTAGCAATTTTTGTTGAAGGAACAAACGTCGGCTTAATGGTTGCGTGTAGAGCATGGCCAGTTCGTGGTGTTGGTGCACCAGAAACGGAAGCAGTTATCCGTGGGCCTAGAGATGGATTTGTTGAAACGATTAGGTTTAATACAGCTCTTATTAGACGACGTATTAGGGACACAAAACTTAAAGTTGAAATGACATCTATGGGTAGCCGAAGTCGTACAGACATTGCGATTATGTATATGGAAGATATCGCAGAACCAAAGCTTGTTGCAGACGTGAAAAAACGACTTGCAAAATATACGATAGACGGTATTTTTGATAGTGGTTACGTTGAGCAACTTATTGAAGACAGCTGGAAAAGTCCGTTTCCACAAACGCAAGCAACAGAACGCCCAGACAAAGTAGCTGCAAGTTTGCTTGAGGGGAAAGTTGCAATAATTGTTGATACGTCACCGTTTGTAATACTGCTTCCAGCCACGTTAAACTGCTTTTTTCAAGCATCAGAAGACTATTATCAACGCTGGGAAATTATGAGTTTTACGAGAATTTTGCGATATATAGTATCGTTTTTGGCGTTTTCATTGCCAGGGCTATACATTGCAATACTAAATTTTCACCCGTCTATGTTGCCAACAACGATAGCAGTTTCAATAGCTGCATCAAGGGAAGGTATAGCTCTGGTATCCGTCCTCGAAATGATTATAATGGAAGCCGCCTTTGAGTTGCTTAAAGAGGCAGGGATACGACTCCCAGGGCCCGTCGGACATGCGATAGGTGTAGTTGGTGGTATCGTTATTGGGCAATCGGCTGTAAACGCAAAATTAATAAGCCCAATGGTCGTTATAATCGTTGCACTTACAGCGATTGCGACATTTGCTGTGCCAGATTATAGCTTAACGACGGCTTTTAGACTGCTAAAATATGGATTTATATGTATATGTGCGTTGTTTGGCTTGTATGGATTTTTCTTGGGAATATTGCTTATGTTTGCACATCTTTCATCGCTTGAAAGTTTTGGGCGACCATTTTTGGCACCATATGTATCAAATGATAGCCTAGATACAAATGGGCTTAGAGATACTATCCTTAGATATCCGATATTTATGCAAACTAGACGCCCTATATTTGCACGCCACAACCAAATGACTAGAATGAGAACAAAAGACTCTGACAGCGTTACACAAACGCCACCAGGGCCAGACAGTGAGGAGCGATAACTGATGTATACACATAATGCACGAATATCTATACACCAATTTAGAATACTCCTAATATTACAAATGTTTAATATGTCTATACTAATGTTACCTAGAATGGTAGCAAATATGGTAGGGCAAGATGGATATTGGCTACCGTTTTTAGGATTTATCGTTGGTACCGTATATATATTTGCAATAACGGGTCTAACAAATAGATTTAGGGGCAAAAGTTTTGTTGAATATTCTCAAATTATATTGTCAAAGCCTCTAGGGATAATATTATCGGCTTTGTTTTTAGTAAAAATCGTTATAACAACGGGATTTGAGTTACGACTTTTTGCCGAAATGATATCAAGGGTGCTATTACCTAATACGCCACTTGAGATGATAATTTTACTAATGTTATTTTCAGTATATTATCTTGTTAAATCAGGGGTGGAGTCAACTGGGCGAATGGCAGAAATATTAGCGATATTCGTATTTGTGCCATTTGTAATTGTTATGTTGTTAATAATGTTTAAGGCAGACTATGAACAGCTTTTGCCTATGTTTAGATGGGAAACAGCTGAGGCACTAAAAGGTGGGTTTAGCGTTAGTGTAACGTTTATGCCACTTGAATTTGTGTTAGTTTTGGGGGCATTTGTGACACGTCCAAAACAAGTTAGACATAGTTGCTTTTTTGCAATAACAGTTATAACTATAATAGAAGTAATAATTATAATTTTGACGTTTACGGGTATTGGGACAATAGAGTCATCACGTGAATTATGGCCAGTTTTGACACTGATGGAGAGTATCCAAATGCCAGGTTCATTTTTTGAAAACCAGTCGATACTTATGATGGCGTGGTGGATTATGAGTATTTTTATGTATATCAGTGGAGGAATGTATGTAAGCTCGCTTATTGCAAGTCATATATTTAGCTTTAAGCGTGAAAATGTGACGGTTTTACCACTTATACCGATTGTATTTTTGGTTGCAATGGCACCAGATAGCTTAGTAACAGCGTATCAATATTTTGCCGATTTTCAGCAGGCACACGGAATTTGGTTTTTGCTTGTTGTGCCATTAGTTTTGTGGGCAATTGCTATTTTGCGGAAAGTGGGTGACACAAATGCGACTAATTAAAAAGTTATGTATGTTGTCGCTCGTAGTGTTTTTAACGGGTTGTTGGGATAGTGTTGAAATCAATAATCGCTCCGTAATACTTGAGTTTGCAATTGATAAAAATATGGATAAAGTTGACGAAAATGCTCCTCTTGATATGCGAAGCGTGTACAACATAACGTATTCTATACCAGATATGGCACAGCTTTCGGGACTAGATAGCCTTGCTGAAGACATGAAAACTAACATCATGGTACAAGCGCCTACTATCGCAACAAGTGTTGATGACCTTGAAACTAGAACGAGAAATACAGTTACGTTTAGCCACGTGAAAGTAATTTTGCTTGGTGAAGACTTGCTAAAAGATGCAAAACTTCTTGAAGAAAGCATTGATGCAATAACTAGGGGGCGCGTTATAGCAAGAAACGTCCCTCTCCTTGCAGTTAAAGGTAAGGCGGAAGATGCACAAAACATTCAAAATTCGCAACAACCTATTTTGGGGTTGTATATTATGAATTATTTTAACAATAGAGAGCGCCCACAAGCATATTTTAAGTCACAACTGCTAGGCAATTTTATACGTGACATGCAAGATACAGGGGTTGCCACTATGCCTATTTTTCACTTGCCAGAAACGATTGAAGAAAGCGACTCGACATATCCTGTAACAGAGTATGAAATAAGTGGTGGGGCTGTAATTAAAAATTATGAACTTGTTGATTATGTTGACAAAGAAGTTGTTAGAGGGCAACTATTAATAGACGGTGACTCAAAAAATTCACCAGTCGTTATTGAGTATAAAGACCGTCCTCTAACGTATATTTTGCAACGCCAAAACAGCAAAATTAAGTTTAATGATGGCCCAGAAGGCGTGTTTTGTATCATTGAAATAGAAACTGTTGGTGATATTGCAGAGTATGTTTCAACATCGCACGAATCACTTTTTACAATAGAAACTATTGAAGAAGTCAAAAATTTAGTTGCAGATGAAATTGCAAAACAAGTTTTTTGTACAATAGATAGTGCAAAAGATATGAATGTTGACTTCCTAAAAATAGGTCAAGAAATGTATAGGAAATACCCTGATTTGTGGGAGAGATACGAGGAAAATTGGGAAGTTAATGGCTTTAGAAATATGCCTATAACTGTACAAATTACTACCAACATAGAAAATACTGGAATTATTCAATAAAAACTGTATAGAGTTTCCTAAAATTGTCAATCCTCTTTAATAGTTACATAACAACTATTAGGGAGGATTAAATTATGAAAGATTTTAAATTTGTAAGTGTATTAACATTGTTGGTAGCATTATCAGTTTGGTTTGGAACAAAAAGTTTTTTTCACTCAATTAGCGATAACGTGATTAGATTTCATGTGTTAGCTAACAGCAACACTGTTGAAGATCAACTAATAAAAGAACATGTTAGAGATGCTGTTCTTGATTTTATTAATCCGTTGCTGATAGATGTGCAGTCGATAGAAGATAGTAGAATTATTATAAATGAAAATATAGACGATATACAAAGTATAGCAGAACAAGTAACAAAAAATTATGACAAAGATTACATTGTCGAGGTTGAAATTGCAAAGGTAGATTTTCCAAGCCGAGTTTATGGTACAGAAACGTATCCAGCAGGTGAGTACGAAGCCTGTCGTATTTTAATAGGGGAAGCAGTGGGAGAAAATTGGTGGTGTGTAATGTATCCTCCGCTATGCTATGTTGATGTTGCAACTAGCATTGATTATAGCGAGAATATCATAGATAAGCCGTTTAACATAAGATTTAAATTGGTAGAATGGTTATTTTAAAAACATACTCCGCCAAAATTATTTTATCGTTAATATTGAATATAAATGATAAAAGTAATAAAATAGAATATATATAAGTAATTATATAATAAAAGTTTTTTGGAAGGAGTTTTTACGTAATGAAGGAAAATATATTGTTGCTATTTGGGGGTCAATCATCAGAACATGGAGTGTCACTAAAGTCAGCTACTACTATTTATCAAAATATTGATGAAGATGCATACGAAATTTATCCTGTTGGAATTACTAAAGAGGGCAGATGGATGTTGTATAGAGGTGCTAACTTTGATTTTACAAATAATAAGTGGGAAGAAAAGGGCGTGCCATGTATTTTAAGTCCTGATGCCACCCACAAAGGGTTAATTTTGCTTAGAGAAGAGCAAGAAATAGTTAAAGTTAGAATTGACAAAGTGTTCCCTATATTGCACGGGAAATATGGAGAAGACGGTACGATACAAGGGTTATGCAAACTGGCACAAATACCATACGTAGGTTGTGGGGTAGCATCATCGGCTATATCTATGGATAAGGCTTTCACAAAAGTTGTAGTAAAAGATGCAGGTGTTCCACAAGCAGATTTTGTGGTAGTAAGAGAAAGAGAATTAAAACAACTAGATGAGGTAGTTCAAAAAATAGAAGAAGCATTTGGTTATCCATATTTTATAAAACCAGCTAATGCAGGCTCGTCTTTTGGAATTTCAAAAGCTACTGATCAGACATCACTAAAAAGAGGATTGCTTGAAGCAGCAAAACATGACACAAAAATTATTGTAGAAGAAACTATTGTTGGTAGAGAAGTTGAGACTGCAGTCTTAGGAAATGAAGATATAGTTGTATCAGGTGTTGGAGAAATTTTGGCAGCAGCAGATTTTTATGATTATGATGCAAAATACAACAATGCCGAATCAAAAACTATAGTATCGGCAAACTTACCAGTTGATATTGCACAAAAAATCAGAGAGCTTGCAAAAGTTGTATATAGAGCTGTTGATGCAAAAGGTTTATCAAGAGTAGACTTTTTTGTTACAGAACAAGGCGAAATAATATTTAATGAAATAAATACTATGCCAGGATTTACGCCAATCAGCATGTATCCTATGTTGTTTGAAGCGGCTGGAATAGACACACAAGAATTAGTAACTAGATTAATAAAATTGGCATCATTGTAAAATTACAGGAGAAATAACTATGGATAATAGACCAATCGGGATTTTTGATTCAGGCGTAGGGGGTTTAACAGTAGTTAAAGAAGTTATGAAACAATTGCCAAATGAGTCAATAGTATATTTTGGAGATACAGCTAGAGTGCCATATGGCAATAAGTCTAAAAGTACTGTAACAAAATTTTCAGCACAAATTATAAGATTTTTGCTAAAAAAAGATGTTAAAGCGATAATTATTGCTTGCAACACAGTAAATTCTAACTGTATAGAAGAATTGCGACAAGAATTTCCAGATGTGATAATAGAAGGTGTTGTAGAACCAGGTGTCAAAATGGCACTGGAGGCTACAAAAAATAATCGAGTTGGCGTAATTGGAACAGAAGCAACAATATCAAGTCGTAGATACCCTGAACTTCTATTACAAAACAATTCACAAGTTAATGTTTATGATAAAGCATGTCCGTTATTTGTACCGCTTGTAGAAGATGGATGGATAAATACAGAAGTAACATATTTAGTTATATCTGAATACTTAGCTACATTAGTTAGTAAAAAAATAGATACATTGATACTGGGATGTACCCACTACCCGATACTACAACATGAGATAAGTCAAGTATTGGGCGATAACATAACATTAATCAATCCAGCTAATCAAGCTGCAACAGAAGTATTACAAAGCTTACAAGCTAACAATTTACAATCAACAGATACTCCAAAATATGCATTTTATGTAAGTGATCATGCACAAAAGATGAAACAAATGGCAGAGATGTTTCTTGGATATCCAATAGCCGAGGTAATACGGGTAGATATTGAAAAATATTGAGGAGAAACAAATGGACAAATTTAGAATAACAACTAGACAAAAATATGATACACACCAAGATGAAGATACTGTTGTAGTAGAAGGTAGAATTGCATATAGAAACAATACAACATATATTACTTATAAAGAAAGCAACACAAATACTACAATAAAAATTCGAGATGAAGAAGTTATAGTAAAATCAATTGGTGAAGTACAAAGCGACTGGAAGTTTAAGTTAAATGACTATCAAACAGGTATATCTAATACAGCATATGGCAAACTAAGTTTTAATAATCTAACATCACAGATGAAGTATATAGATGGGCATTTATGCCTATCTTATGCTGTATTTATGGAAGATGAAAAGATAAGTGATAATGATTATGAGATAAAGAAAATTTAGGAGGATTTAATTATGATCAGAAAAGCAATCATACCAGCAGCAGGATTAGGCACAAGGTTTTTACCAGCAACAAAAGCACAACCTAAAGAAATGTTACCAATAGTGGACAAACCAACTATTCAATATATAGTTGAAGAAGCTGTAAAGTCAGGCATAGAAGACATAATTATCGTAACTGGGCGAACTAAAAAATCAATAGAAGATCACTTTGATAAATCAGTTGAACTAGAAAAAGAGTTAGAAAAAGCAGGTAAAGAAGAACTGCTAAAAATAGCGCAAGATGTATCAGAAATTGCAAATATTTATTATATTCGTCAAAAAGAGCCTAGAGGTCTAGGACATGCAATATACACTGCAAAAACTTTTATTGGCAATGAGCCATTTGCAGTATTGCTTGGTGATGATGTTATCACATCACAAACACCTGTACTAAAACAGATGATTGACCAATATAATCAATATGGTGGAAGCGTTCTTGGTGTGCAAACAGTTCCAAAAGAAGATGTACCTATGTATGGAATGGTAACAGGTACGAAGTTGGGCGACAGAGTGTATAAAGTAGATGATATAATTGAGAAACCACCACTTGTAGAAGTTACATCAACGATAGCTGCACTTGGTAGATATATTTTGACGCCAGAGATTTTTACGTTTTTAGAAAAACACGAAATTGGCTCAGGTGGAGAAATTCAACTGACTGATGCAATAAAAAAATTGGCAAATGTTGAAAATGTTTATGCATATGATTTCGATGGAAAGCGCTATGATGTGGGTAGCAAAATGGGATTTTTACAAGCTACAGTTGAGTTTGCGATGGAACGTGAAGAGCTTAAAGATGAATTTTCAGCATATTTAAAACAATTTGTCACACAATTGTAATATAAGTTTTTCCCTAGTTGTGCCGAAAAATATATTATAAGACACAAACAAGAGGGGATTAATTATGAAAATTACAAAACAATTTAAAAAAAATCTCTTGATCGGACTAATGGGCTTGGTTGGTATGAATGCTATACCAACCTTTGCTGTGTACTATACACAACAGGAATATGAAACAATACTATCTGGTATTATAAATGAAGATAAAGGAATTGTGTTAGAAAATTATCCAGAGTTAGGATATTTAGTATATAAAAATCTAAGCAATGAAACTATTACTGTGCCATACTACACAAATCAACTTGTTGTAGAAAAAGAAGGTATAGAAGAAATTGAAGATAGAGTTGGGTATATAGATGAATTATTCCCATATTTTCAATTTGATCCAAGAGACACTACGATTGATAATATTAAGCCAGGAGACAATATCTATTTACGAACAGATAACGAGGGCTATATTACATATATTAGCGCCTACAATGACTACATGTTGAGATACGGAAAAGTAAATACGTGGACAATAGACAATGGTTCATACGGGACACTAGTACTAGAAGATGAGAAAGGGCAAACTTATGTATATCAAATTCCATTAGATACGCCTACAACAAAATCAGATAGACCATATAGCATTTCACAACTTAAACCAGGAGAATGGGTAAAAGTGCTTATTAGCCAAAGAATTTTAGGGGCTGGTATGGTTGAGGACATTATACAAGAAGTTGTTATTGATGGAGATACAAGAGTAATATCGGACGTATATAAAGGACAAATTATGAACTTTGGTAGCTTTGACAACACAGTTAGATTGGCACACGCACAATCACTAATGTTGACGGGTTGGGGTCCTTATACGGATATGGTTACATTTGCTGGAGATTCAAAAGATTTTAATATATATATCCAAGGTAAACGTTCTTCTTGGGATTATGCAAATAGATATCTAACGGGTAGTAGCATGAATGCGTATTTTGCTGTTGAAAGTTTTATGGGTAGAGAAAGTATAGTAAAAATGAATGTTCAAGAAGGGTTTGAGCGAGTTTTATCACCAAGTCAAATTATTTCGGCTACACCATCAGAAATACGTTTATTGTCAGGTGAAACACTGTCAATGGCAGAAGATACAATAGTTGTTAAAGATGATAGACTTATAGAGCCATACAACATTATGGTTGGTGATACAATTCAAGCTGTAATAACAGGTGACCAACAAGTTGCAGTTGCAAATATGATTCCAGAGTCAGGGACAGGCGAACTGCAAATATTTAGAGGACGTATCATCACACAAATTGAAGATAGAAGTTCGTTTACAGTACAAACATTTACGATGTTAGAAGGCAGTGAGTGGTATTATCACCCACAACCAAGAACATTTGCGATTGATTATTCAACACTATTTTATGGTGAAGATGGATTTATAGAAAATGGTATAGAAGAATTTATTAGTTATGGTGAAAACAGTCAAATTAGTGCTGTTTATAGTCTTGTAACATCCGGTGACAAAGCTATAACAATTACAAATATGCCATATACAAAAGAGAGTATACAAGGTGAAATTTACAGAACTGATGGCGATGACATATATTTAAAAGACGTGTACTACTATGAAAGTTCAATAAATAGATGGTATCAATATAGTGAGATAAATTCAGGAGTGTACGCAACGATACAACCAAATAGTATTATAGTGAAACAAGGTGAACTTATTCCAGCAAGCAAGTTAGAAATTGGAGATAGGTTAACTGTTATGATGGATACAACACTAGATGACTATAGATGGGCGTTGGGAGATGACTTTGAGGGCTTAGTAAACGTAGAAGGTTATATTTTCGTTGTTAACTAGAGGGGAGATATATATATGAAAAAACTAGCAGCATTTATGATGGCGATGATTACGGCAGCAACAGCAACTATAAATGTATATGCATTAGAAGGTGAAATGGGCTATTTTGGTGGTATAACTCCAGGGACAAAAATTCCAACAGGTATAGCTATGGCACAAGAAAAATTTGAGCGTGAAAAAAGTTACACATTAGAATATGCAGAAAATATTTATTTGTCTGGTGAGGCTATTCCTGTTTATGGGACGCTAGAAATTCGCCCAGGTGAGGTGAACCCAGACAATCCAACGGGTGAATATACGGAAACGTATATTGTTAAAGCTGCAAGTGCTGATGGTAGAAGCGAAATAGCTAGAACATTAACGCTACGTACAATGTATTTATATAATGAGGCAGTTGGACAAATCACAAAAACTTCAACCGTAACTCGTTGGGTGGAAACAGTTGTAGTAAATGGAATGACATACTATTTGGATAGCAACAAGTCAAGTTTTTCAAAAAGTATACTTGAAGACTTAACTCCAGGTGTTATGTATTATAGTGGTGACGTATACTATAAAGCGGTTTATAATGACGTAACAGGTGGTGGTTCGGACGTAGTTATAAATGTGGATAGCAGGGTGTATGGATATGACCAAGCGTTTGCTAAATCTGAAACACAAGTTAGAAATGTTGCAATAGACACAGGTTCAAACCAATACTTTATACAAGAAACACCAACTATTACAATGAACAAAGAGCTATCTTATGCGAGCAATGACCCATTTGCAATAAGTTTTGCGGGTAACTACAAAGAGATGATTAGCGGAAGTGGTGCATTACAGTATAATATCTTGCTAGGTGACGCACAACTTTTTGATGATGAAAAAACAGGAGTAATAGGCGTGTTTGATGTTCCAACAATTGAGCAACTTGCACTTCCAACGCTGGACCAATTGCTTGCACACCCTGCAAAAGCAGATATCGAAAAAATGTACAGTATGGAAATTTTTGATGTAAATCCACTTGTGTTTTCGCCAAACCAAGTTGTTACTCGTGGGGAGTACATCAAAATGATAGTTAAAGCGTTGCGTATTCCACTACCAGAAATAAACGCAAAAACTAACGTATCACCATTTAATGACTTGGATATTGACTCGGCGTTGTATCCTTATGTGTTAGCTGCATATGATGCAGGGCTAATTTCAGGGGGGACAGTATCACCATCAACGTATTTAACTATGCAAGAAATGATAGTATTTAACGTTAGAGCTATTGGGCTTGAAAGATTAGGATTTGGTATAGGTGTGGGGCAAACTCCATATTTAGACGATAACAGCATTGCAGACTATGCAAAAAGTGCGGTTTATGCAGCGAGCCAAATTGGGATTATCCCAAGTACAAACGGGTATATTTTCCCAACAAAAGTTATCACTTATGCAGATTGTGCAGCAATGATGAACCAACTAATTGACTATTTAAGATATGACTTGCAAAAAGATTACAACCAACACATGATGATGTAATACACACATTTTTGATTTGAGAAAGGATGATATTTTATGTTAGTAAAAAATATAATGATACCTGAAAGTAAGCTTACAACAGTTAAGATGACAGACACCGTACAAGATGCATTAGAACTTATAGACTCAAAAAATCTATTATCCTTACCAGTAGTTGAAGACAAAAAGTTTGTTGGAGTAATATCAAAGAAGTATATTTTTGAAGAGTTTTATAACAATGCTGAGCCAAAGGAAACGTTTGGGAAACGCCCAATTTCGGATTTTATGAAAACTGCTATGGAGTATGTTTATAAAGATGAGATTGTTGAAGTTGCAGTTAAGATGCTTAAAGACTATAACATTCAGTTTTTGCCAGTGCTAAACAGCAAGCAAGAGTTTGCGGGGATTGTTACGCATAAAGCAGTTTTTAGCACGCTAACTAACGTATTTGGTTTTGGGCACACAAGAATGGTAATAACAACTCACGATATAAAAGGGCGTTTGGCTAAGCTTGCAGAGCTTATTCATAAGCACGACGGAAATATTATTAGTATCGTGGAAGTAGATATTGAACTTATGGATTTGCGTCAACTTATACTACGTGTAGACGTTGAGGACGTTCGTAAGCTGTGCAAAAAGCTTGATGAAAGCGGATTTAGAGTTCGTCGTATTGATGAAAATGTGTAAAATTTAAGGTAAGCCCAAAAAGTGGGCTTGCCTTTTTTTTTGGACTAATTCTAATAAATTGTATGGGTACATAAAATGTAATTGTATTATAAACTACATTTTGGGAGGGGTAAATATATGAAACATTATTTTGAGAGCGTATTAGATGGTTTTAAGCCTGACGATTTTGAAGTGGCACTTACACCAAAAACACATAAAAAAGTTACTTTTATCTTAACGGACATTGATGGTGACGATATGCCAGAAGTTATTGTTGCACTTAAATCGGGTGACAAAAAATATTGGGCTATATTGGATAGAAAAAACTTTATTTGGGGTGTTTCGCATGTTGAGCAGCAACATAAAGATGATAAAATTGACTGGTCAAAATTGTTAGAGCCTATTGAAGTTGATATTGAGTGGATTAAAGAAAAGCCTAAACAAGTGTGGATTGATGATTTGTTAGATGGAGATGAATTTACTTTTTCGGGGCGTGTTGATAACAAAGATTATTCAGGTAAAATAAGACGCACAAATTGTTTAAAACAAAACGCTAATTTGGCGCAAGAAATAAATTTGGACTCAAAAATTGGAAGTCGCCGTGAGCATGTTATTGCAACAGAAAGAGGTAACGTTACAGGTGGGGCTAAACGTGAAAAAGTTGTTCTTGTTGGTACAAAGCCAGTTGCTGAAATAGACAATTTTTATGCGAATATGAGTGTGTGGGTGGAAGACCCAGAAGCAGGCGAAAATGTACAAATTTTGCTTGATGATAAAAAAGGGTGGAATGCAAAACTAAATTTAGTTGATTTTTCAAACACAACATATAAAGATATCGTTGTGAGTGTAGAAAATGACGCAGCAAGTGACACTATTTCGGCATTTATATATTCTTTTAATGGTGGATATTTGCGTCAAATATTTGACACTGACAGTTTTAATCAAGAATTTACAGGCACAGTTGTATACAAAGACAACTATCAAGTTGTGGTTACAACGTCAACAGGTGCAGAGTATTTGCTGGATGTTAGTAATAATTTGCCAGACGTTTTAAATATGATATATTATGCGAATGGAAAATTAAGAATGTCAAGACGTGGAAATATATCAGGGCTTCATGAAATCAAATTTATTAGCAGTGAAGTTGGTGAGGGATACAGCTTGGTAACGACACAGCGAGTGTTGGGACTTGATCCACTAGATGTTTTAGGATATATTGCGAATGTATTTGTGTATAGCGAACGTAGCAACACAATGATAGTACAAAGCCAAGTGTTATACATTAATGGAACGCAAAAATACTAGGAGTAGGGGATTTCCCCTACCCAATTTTTTTGTGGTTGTATATAAGTTGAACATAGTGTTCAAAGTCCACATCATTTTGTTGGACAAGAATATCAATACTAGTTTTATCGATGCTATCAAATCCATATGCCCCGCCACTTATAGCTGTAGCGATTGCTCCTATCGTGTCGGTATCTCCGCCCAAATTTGCACATAGCAGTGCACATTCATTGGGATTGGTTGCATAATATGCGATAAGTAATGCTGTCGCCACAGACTCGCATGCACAAACGCCTGTGCCAATAACATTATAAACAAAATCAAGGAATGCTTGTTTATCGTCTTTAAATTTATTTGCATAGTCAATTCCAAGAGTTACTCTTGAGGATATAGATGGACTAAATGTTTCGGCACCAAGTGACAATGCATAGCTTTCGATTGTGAGAGCTTGCGTGACTGCAAGTTTTGGGTCGCCAAGTTTAATAGCAAGGGAAACGGCACATGCCACGATAGAGGCACTTGCAATTGTGATGTCGCTTGAGTGTGTGACGCACGATATTTTTTGAACATAGTCAGCAATATTTTCTAAGTTAGAGCCGTCAAATAAAGCACCTATGATAGGTATTCGCATTGCAGCTCCGTTTGATAGCGCTGTGTCTGATATGTGTTTTGTGTCTTTGTTATCTCGAACTGCTTCAAGGGTGGCTTTTGATGTAGGACCTAGTATGTTGCACGCAAAGGCGTTGTTGTCATTGGCCCATTGTAGCAAGCTTTGTGCTATATTCATGCTGTTTGGAATAAAGTTTGTTGCAAAAAGAGAGTCCAATATAACGAGAGCTTGAGCAGTGTCGTCTGTAAATTGTCCTGCTTTATAATTGCGGGACACCTCATTTTCTTGAGGGCCGTCTAAAAAAGTTGTAATTTCGCCAAGTGTTGCAAGTGTTTTGCGTCTACTCCAAAGTTCGGCAGGCATACCCATTGCGTCACCTAGAGCTTGTCCGTATATGACGCCTCGTATTTTATTTAGCATAAAATTATCTCCTAGTGGTTTAAGAATATTAAAATGAGTATATCATTAAACTAAAAAGGCTACAAGGCAACATTTGCCATCATAAAAGTTATCGGTTTTGATATAAAATTTTAAAATTAGACATGAATATAGATTTATTTGTAGAAATTTCCTAACTGTAAGGTGAAATATATTGTATTTTTTTTCAATATACTTTAAAATAGTATAGTAGCATTAGAAACAAAACAAGGAGTTGAAAACCAATGAAAAAACGAATAAATAAACTAATTGCAGTATTAGGTATAAGCGCACTATTTAACTTTAGTGTATTTGCCTCATACACAGACGTGAGCGAAACGCACTGGGCGTACGATTCGATTCAGTATATGCAACAAAATGGCTACATGGTTGGCACAAGCTCAGGAGAGTTTTTTCCAAACCAGACAGTAAACTATTTTGAGATGTGCGAGATATTGGCAAAAGTTGCAGGCTATGAAGATGAGCAGATAAATCCAAATATGGACGAAACTTTAAAAGAACAAATTAGAGATAACTACGAAAAACAAATTGCCAAAATAGAAGTATACTCAAATAAATATGTAAGTTGGAGTGTAATAGCAAATCAAGAAATTGCATATTTACTTGGAAAAGGGTATCTATTAGAAAGTGAACTAGAAAATTTTATGGTAGCAGATGCAAATGGAAATATGGTACGTGCAACTGTAACAAAAGAAGACTTAGCAGTAATACTTGTACGTATGTTACATAAAGAAATTACAGCCCAAAATGAATATGTTGAAGGTGCATTTTCAGACGAAGATAAAATTGAAGAGTATAAAAGACCACATGTTGCATACCTAAAATCTATAGGAGTTATTCAAGGTGATGGAAATGGTGCATTTGGTGCAGGAACAAGTGTTACACGTGCAACTATGGCAAAAATGACAGCAGACGTTGCCGAGATGATGGAGGTGGACAATGCACCAACAAATTCCGAAACTGCAGCTCTAAATGACGGAACAGGTGAAATGATTAATAACGCTATAATCAGCAAAATGTTAAATAAAAGTAACACGGAAAAATACGTTTTGGTTGAGTTTGAAGACGGAAATACAAGTTTTTATTCTATGTCAAACGCCATCACAATTTTGGACGAAGCTAGCAATGTCATATCGTTAGATGATTTATCAATAGGCACAAAAGTTGATATAATCGTAGAACTTATTGGAAGCTCTGAATATATAACGACAATGAAAGTTTTAAGTGGAACGACTGTAGATGACGATTCTGTTCCAGATGGCGTGTTATCAAGACATCAAGGTGAGGTTACACGAGTTGAGCGAACAGGTTCTGTTACTATAGAAACAGCAGATGAAACATTAACATACTTAGTAAACGATAAAGCAACTATCAATTTGATCGATGAAAAAGGTGACTTTTTTGATATAGAAGTTGGGGATAATGTTATCATATATGTGCAAAATAGTTATATAATGGCTGTTGATATTGATAAATATGCATATCCAGATGAGGACACTGTTCATACAGTTAATAGTTTGTATGTGCAATCTATACTAAAAACTAGAGATGAATATTTGCTTGCTGTTAGAGATGGTAGTGATATAGAGATATACAGCGTAAGTTTTGATGCAATTATCATGAGAGATGGCGAAGCGTCTAGCATGACGTCGTTAAAAGTTGGGGATAGATTATCAATAGAAGTGGAGAGCGATATAGTAACATCGGTTACTGCAGTAAGTGAGCAACTGCAAGTTACAGGAACGCTACAAGCAATTGCAATCAAGTATGAGCCAGAAATAACAATACTTGTTGATGGCGAAGAAAAAACTTTTATTGTAACACAAAATTCTAGTCTTTATGACGATGAAATAAATCAAGTTATAGGCGTTATGGATTTGGAATTATATAGCACGGTTACTATAACAGCAGATAGTAGTGAAATAAAAACATTAGAAGTAGACTCATATCCAAGAGCTTTAAGATATAAAGGGGTTATTCAATCAGTATCAAAATCAGGTGATAGTATAGAGGTACTTGTTGAATATGACATGCTTACAGATACAAGTATGTTTATAAAAGATATAAGCATTCCAACAACTACAAATGTTATAATCCACGGTCGTGAATCGATTAGAAGTAGATTAGAAGCAGGAATGGAAGTGCTTATAACATATGAAGCTTATGCAGATATGGTTCCTAAGGAAGTTTTTGTTTTAGACTAAAAGGAGGGGCATATGGCAAGAGTTAAAAACAAGAAAGTGGTATATTTAAACGGAAAAAGAAAAACTAACAATTTTAGAAAAATCGGTGATGTTCAAAAAATAGCACTAGTTGCTGGGGCTATCTTTTTGGGGTTGGTATTTGCATTTTGGCCTAATGGCTATATGGTGTCTATCGGTGGATCAACAGTGGGGGCGATAGACTCACAAGATGCTATAGAAAAAAGTTTGGAGGCAGTCATAGCAGGGCTGTCTCAAACTTACAATACGAATGTGAAACTAACATCAGAAGATGATATTTCGGTGTCACGAACTAGGGTAACTAATAGAAATAAAATAACTACTAATTATCTAATGACATATATGCGGAATAATATGGATTTTGAACTTGAGTTTAAAGAATTATACGTTGACGGAGAAAAAATTGGAATTATTGAATCGGAAGAAATGTTAGATAATCTACTTAAAAATCTAACTAAAGAATATTATGGAGATAGTACTATAAAAACTGAATTTGCAAATGATATAAGACTTGAAGCTATATTCGCAAAAGAAGATGCATTAATATCAATGGAAAAACTTATGGAGATTGCAACACAAACAACGCCTGCTGACGTTGAATATGAAATAAAGGCAGGGGATACTCTATGGAGTGTCGCAACTTCTCTTGGGATAACAATTGCTGACCTTGTTGATGCAAATGAAGGACTAACAGAAACAAGTCGTATAGTAATAGGAAAAACATTAAATGCGGAGGTACAAATTCCAAAGATTGATGTTGACCGTGTTGAATAAATTTAAGTATTTGGGGAAATGCTAAATAGTAAATGAGGTGTTCATAATGGCAAAAATAGTAGTAGTAGAAGATGAAAAAGCAATTTCTGACATTATAAAATATAACCTAGAAAAAGAAGGCTATGATGTTAAAGTTGCATATGATGGGGTTGCAGGGCTTGAACTAATAGAAGAAATAGACCCAGACATTATTTTGTTGGACATAATGATGCCAAAAATGGACGGGTTGCAAGTTTGTAAAAAAGTTAGACAAACAAAAAATATGCCTATTATAATGCTTACAGCGAAAGCAGAAGAAATTGATAAAGTTGTGGGGCTTGAAATTGGTGCAGATGACTATATTACAAAACCATTTGGAATGAGAGAACTTATAGCACGTGTGAAGGCAAACTTACGTCGTGTTGTACAAGAAGTTCAACTTGAAAATGATAAGAAACAAACGGACTCTAACATTGTACAAGAAGGAAATTTGCAAATAAACTTAGAAAAATACGAAGTTATGAAACGTGGGCAAGTTATAGAACTTACTTTGCGGGAATTTGAATTGTTGCGATTTCTGGCAACGCAAAAAGGCAAGGTGTTTTCTAGGGAAACACTTCTTGAAAAGGTGTGGGGGTTTGAGTATTTTGGAGATGTTAGAACAGTAGATGTTACTGTAAGAAGACTTAGAGAGAAGATAGAAGACGAACCAGCAAAGGCGACATATGTACTTACAAAGCGTGGCGTGGGATACTATTTTAGAGGATAATAGACAATAGATGAGAGTGAGTATCCAGTGGAAAATTATAGGTATATATTTAAGCATTGTATTAGTAATTATGATCGCTAGTGGTAGTTTTATTATTCTAAAAATCGAGGACCAGTATTTTAAGCGTGTTAAATCATCTATTGAGTCTACCGCAATTTCTGTTAGAGATTTATTATGGATAGAAGGTGTTTTGGACTTTGAAACTGATAGAGAAAGTATGGTTGACACTCTTAAAAACCTAATTAATGTAAATGAAGATGTTGATATATACATTTTAGATGGAAATGGATACGTTCAAATTGCATTGGGAAAGGCATTTACACGAGGCGATTATGTCCCAACAAACCACCCAAACGGCTTTACAGGAGTCGTAAATCAAACAGTTAATTTAGGAGTCGCCACAACAACAGAGTGGCGATATTTTGTAACAGATAAACAAAGTACCGTTGAACATGCTTTGCCTATCAAAAGCAATAATGAGGAGATGTACGCCATTATATATGTTATAACTGGTACAGCTGAAATATATAACAACGTTGATGAAGTCATGAGTACACTTGGAATGGGAACTATGCTGGCACTTGCGTTAGCTGGTGTATTTAGTGCAATGTTTTCACGCATGATTACTCAACCGATAAAAGCTTTGACAACAAGTGCGAAGATGTTGGTTGAAGGTGCGTTCCAAAAAATTCCGATTGCATCAAACGATGAAATCGGGCAACTTACCCAAAGTTTTAACTTTATGGCATTTGAACTTAGACGAAGCATGTTGGATATGTCGAGCGAAAAAAATAAGCTTGGGAGAATACTTGAAAACCTTGCAGATGGTGTTATGGCGTTCAATCGACAAGGCGTATTGATACATGCAAATTCGGTATGTTATGATATGTTAGGAAAAACGAAGATTGACCATAGATTTGATTATATATTTCCTAAGTTTGGGCTTAATATATCTTTTGATTCAATTATAACTAGTGACATTCATAACAAAAAAGGAACAATGATGGAAGTTGATGATAAATATATCAATTTACATTTTGCTCCATATGAGAGCAGTCATGGCGAGATTGAAGGTCTAACGGTTGTTATGCAAGATGTTACATCTCAGCAAAAACTAGACCAAATGCGTAAAGATTTTGTTGCAAATGTATCGCATGAACTTAGGACACCGCTTACAACAGTAAAAAGTTACACTGAAACTTTGCTTAGTGGAGCAATAGAGGATAAAGATTTAGCACTAAATTTTTTAGGCGTAATGGAAAAAGAAACAGATAGAATGACAAATCTCGTACAAGACTTGTTGGAGCTATCAAGAATAGACAACAAACAAATGAGCCTTACAATGCATGTGGTTGATGTTGGTGAACTTATAGAAGAAACGGTTGAGGCACAACATTTACAAGCTAGTGTAAAAGGGCAAAAAATTCTTTTGGAATATGTGCGAAGTGATGACTATTTAATTGAAGGCGATAGTGCAAGGTTACGTCAAATATTTCATAACATCGTGTCAAATGCAATAAAATATACTCCTAATTCTGGCAAAATTATAATAAAGTTACTTCACCAAGATAACAAAGTTATAATAAAAGTTGCTGATTCGGGGATAGGTATATCAAAACAAGATTTGGAACGTATTTTTGAGAGGTTTTATCGTGCAGACAAGGCAAGGTCTCGCCAAATGGGGGGGACAGGTCTTGGACTTTCTATAGCGAAAGAAATGGTTGAGTTGCACGGGGGCACAATTGAAATAAATAGTGCGCTTGGTAGAGGAACAGAAGTTACTATGACGTTTAGCCGACTTGAATTGGATTTTGATTAATAACTGTAAACTAATAGTTAGTATGTTGTAATATGAATGTAACACAATTATTATATAATATAATCAGACCAATATTTTACGAAAGGGGGAGGCTAGATTGAAAATAGAAAGTTATATTTATAAACTGATTATTATAAGTAGCTTTTTTATATGTTCATCAAATATTTTTGCATCAGAAATTACTAGTAGTGATATAACTGAAGCTATAAATACATCATCTGTTGTTAGTATAGATGAATCTGTTTTATTTGAAGAAGATGAATATGTTAGAATTGCAAGACCTATAGTAACAGATGAAAGTTTGATTACTACGTTTGAAAGTAAGATAAATATGATGGGTGAAGCTCGTGAAGGTACATTGATTGCCATTACTGTGTATCAAGATGAAAATGTGTTAAACATGTACGACCTTGAACCAGTTGGAGCAACGCAGACATTTAATCAACTTATTGAACTTGGTGATAGACATAACGTAATAATAGTTTCGTATATGCATGAGGCTGATGGAGTTGGCTCTCATATACAACTTGAAATATACAGACAACCAGATGAAAACAAAGCATTACTTAAAAACTTCATAATCAGTACTACAAGTGACTTGCCAGACAGACTAGTAGAAAAAGCTGATTCAATTGAACAAGAAATAACTATGATGTTGGAGATTAATTAGTAGATGAACAAGATAGTCATTTTAGGAATTTTGATTATAGCTAGCATATTGCAAACGATGGGGCTATGGACGGGGGGAGAACTGCCTTGGCGTAGCCTTATTAGCGTGCAAGAGAGCACATTATATCCGATAAAACCAGAAAGTATATGGATAAATACAGGAGGAAAATATACAAAAGCATATCGCATAACTAATAGTCAAAATGAGTATGACGCAATTAGTTCACAGCTTCAGGAGGCAATGTTAAGCTACAACAATTTTGAAGAACTTGGATATAGCATGGGGGATTGGCAAGACATATTGACACAAAAGGGGATTGTGTATCAATATAGCGTTCCTGTAACAATTGATGAAATTGTGGGGAAAAGCATGCCATTACAATATAACTATAAAATAGATTCGGTGTTAATCAAGTTTGATGAGTCTAGTGCATGGCAAACAACGATTTACCTGATAAATGAACTAAATGAATATTATTTAGAGATAGTATTACACAATAGAGATTATGATTTTAACAAAATTTATTCTATGTTTGAAATAGATAATGACAACGATAATGTTATACAGTATCAACCTAGCATTACAGATATAAAAAGTCAGTTTATACACGGCAACGTTTTTTTGGCGAATACTAGCGAGGCAATACCACTTAAATATACACCTATAATATTTAAAAATGATTTGATTGACACCAAAAATCAAATGGCAACTTTGGAAGGCTATGTGGATCAGTTTTTTGAGAAACCAATAATGAAAGAAACAAAAGTTTTATTTGGTGGAACGATAGAATTTACTGAGCCACTAAAAAGTATAGTTCGATACAATACTAGTGGAGTTATACAATATATAAATTTGGTTAGTGGAATAACAACTAACCCGATGACTAGAATTGAAGGGTATGATATAGCGGTAGATTTTATAGAAGAAACTCAATCAATTTCACCGTCGATAAAAGAGAATTTGTATTTAAGCAACATAGGCATTGAACAAGGCGCATATGTGTTTGAATTTGATATAATGTATGAGGGGCATAAAGTTGATATAGGGGCGAGCATGAAACGAAAGCTTGACATAACATCGGCTATAACAATAAAAGTAAAAGATTACCGAGTGATAGAAGGAAAGTGGATTACTTATAACATTTATACAGACTATGTTTCGGGAACTCGTCTAATCGTGGAGGGGTATGCACCACCGATAGATAGAATGTATAGCAACTTACGTAGCTTGGGGGTGGAGCAACCTGTTTTTGATAGCGTGGAGTTGATATATGTATTAGAAAGTAGTAATAGTGTTATAAATTTGAATTGGGGGGTACAATACGAAGGAATTTGGTATGTTCCTTAATCAATTAGTAATTAGAAAGAAGGGCTATTTTTGGACGGTAATAAAGCACTAAATTATTTATTAATAATATTTTTGATGCTAAATATTTTTTTAGGGTTTGGAAACTATCAGAAATATATTGCTATGTATAGATTAAGTGATGACAATATAAATAAGATTATAGATTTTTTAGAGTCAGAAAATATATTAATCGATACTCAATTACCAAAAGAATATATGCCAACCAACACGATATATATTACCCCTATAGATATTGGGTTTGAAGATAGGGAATTTATAGTTGATGCAGTGTTTGGAAGCGGTCGTGAGGGCGTAATAATTACAGAACAAGCTGATGGCACATCTTATAACACCAAATCTCGAGTATATACTAGAGAAAATAAATCACTAATATTTAGCACGTATCAAGTTGAATATAAAAATGATGATATCCGTGTAAACTATGAGTCGAATATTAGCGAAAGAGAGGCGAAAAAGTACGCAGAGGACTTTTTTAAAATATATGGAGCAACATTTTTGGAAGAAAAAGTAAAAATTGAGTATAAAAAAGAGTCATATGGAGCGTCTATAACATACTATGAAGTATACAATAACTTACCAGTGTTTGATAGTTATGTGTATATGGCAATTACTGATGATGGAGTCTTTGAAAGTACATTACAGATAAGTGATATTAAACAAGAAAATAATGACCGTTTAGAAATTTATGCGGTGACACAAGTTCTTTTCAAATTAAATGAAAGTTTAGATAGTTCTGAAATGACCACCATCAATGAAATAATGCTTGGGTATGCTAGGGAGCAGGTAAAAAATGCATATTTTGTTAAGGAAAAAGCAATTCCTATGTATAAAATTACAACAGAAGGTTTAAATATACCTTTATTTGTTAATGCTTATACAAATGAATTGAAATAGGGCTTTTTATTTTTTCTAAAAGGTGGTATAATGTAATTTGGCTAAATACACAATAGGTGATTTAAATAAATAAAGATATTAAGAGGTGTTTAGGTTGAGCAAGCTATGTATACAAGGTGGTAAACGCCTAAGTGGAGACGTTGTTATAAATGGAGCTAAAAATGCGGCAGTAGCAATTTTGCCTGCAACAGTTTTGGTAGATGGAATAAGTATTATCGAAAACTTACCTGACATAAATGATGTAGGTATTTTAAAAGAAGCTATGACTTCTTTAGGAGCAGTTACAAACTTTATAGATGAGCATACACTAGAAATAGATGCAAGTACAGTTTATCAACATGTGGCAAAAGAAAGTTGTATCAGTAAAATGCGTGCGTCATACTATTTATTGGGTGCATTGCTAGGTAGATTTGGAAAAGCAGAAGTTGCTATGCCTGGAGGTTGTGACTTTGGCGGCAGACCGATTGACCAGCATATCAAAGGTTTCCAAGCTCTTGGAGCAAAAATTGAAGTAGTAGACAATGTTATTAGAGCGTCAGCAGATAAATTGGTAGGAACTCGTATTTATCTTGACGTAGTAAGTGTTGGAGCAACTATTAATATTATGCTTGCGGCAGTACTTGCGGAAGGAACAACAGTAATTGAAAATGTTGCAAAAGAACCTCATATCGTTGACGTTGCAAATTTCCTAAATATGATGGGAGCAAACGTTAAAGGTGCAGGTACAGACGTTATTCGTATCAAAGGAGTGGAACGCCTAAGCGGTGGAAGATACTCAATTGTGCCAGACCAAATCGAGGCAGGTACTTACATGATTGCAGCAGCAATAACTGGTGGAGATGTAAATGTAAGAAACATCATTCCAGAACACATGGAGTCTTTAAGCTCAAAAATGAGAGAAATGGGCATACAAATTATTGAAGGTGACGATTTTATAAGAGTTGTTGCACCAGAGAAACTTATCGCAACAAATGTTAAAACTTTACCATACCCAGGATTTCCAACGGATTTACAACCACAGATGGCAATTTTATTGACAGTTGCACAAGGTGTTAGTACATTAATTGAGGGCGTATTTGAAAATAGATTTCAATATATGGAACAATTGCACCAAACAGGGGCAAAAATTACAGTTGAGGGCAACAAGGCAACTATTGAGGGTGTCGAAAAATTAAAAGCTGCTCATCTAACTGCAACAGACCTTAGAGCAGGTGCTGCAATGGTGCTTGTTGGGCTTATTGCGGAAGGTGGAGAAACAGTTGTTCACAATACAAGATATATAGATCGTGGATATGAATCAATTGAGGATAAATTATCAGCACTTGGTGCAGACATTTACAGAAAGCCAGCTCAGTAATTGAGTTGGCTTTTTCTCATGTAATATGATAAAATTATAGGCGAAGGGAGGGGATTGTGTGAAAGTGTTGATAGATGCAGATGCATGTCCCGTAGTAAAACAAGCAGTTGAGATAGCTACACGTTTTGGTATCAAAACTGAAATATATTGCGATACAGCTCATATGATAGAAGTTAGGGGAGCAAGGACAATTTTGGTGCAACAAGGGCATGACGCAGTAGATTTTATGATAACAAACAATTTAGATAAAAGAGATATAGTAATTACACAAGATTATGGACTTGCAGCGATGGTACTTGCAAAAGGGGGATTTGCAATAAATCAAAATGGATTTGTATACAACGAAAATAATATTGACCAACTTTTGTATAAACGATATGTTCATAAAGTGGCTAGGAAGTCTGGAGTTAGACTTAAAGGTCCAAAAAAACGTAAAAGTTCTGATGATGTACAATTTAGGGAAGAATTTGAAAAGTTGTGTAGTACAGTTGTTGAAGGTATAGCGGTATGAGAAAAAGTAACAGTTTGAATATTCGAGCTGTTACTTTTTTTGTGTGAAATGGCATCAAAAGTGTAATTATAGACGTAAATTGTCATCGTATATTTTGATAAATCTGATAAAATAATAATTAGTAAGGGAGGAAATGGGATGTACACATTAAGCCATTATTATAGAGATTTTATTGATGCAATCGGGGCATCAAGCGAAAAAATATATAAAAAATTAAACTTGCCATTAAATGCGGTTAATGATATTGTTATTAACACTGACAAGTATATTATGCTTATGAATGAAATAGATAAAGAATGCGATATGACATTAGTTATACAAAGTTTCAATTTTGATAAGTTTACAGAGTTTATTCCGCCTATTTATTCGGGATTATGTGCAACAAATGGGTTGGAGTGCATAAAAAGAGTGGGTATATATAAAAAGTTGATAGGACCATTTACGTTAAATATTAGTGATAAAAAAGACAAGTTACAGTTAACATTTCATTTTGAAGATAGCTCTAACATTCCAAATTTGTCAGTAGTTATAGAAAATATTATAATGACAAACTTACTTAGAAGGGGAACGGGGCTTCAAATAATACCACAAGAAATTGAAACTACATTTGAGTATGATGAGTCATTAATTGAGTTTTTTGGTATTGCACCAGTCAAATCAGATAAAAATAGTATTACTTTTGAAATGGAAGATTTGTTGGAGCCGTTTGTGAGCAAAAATAATATCATGTGGTCGTATTTAGAGCCAGAGCTAAAAAAGCGACTTCAAGAACTTGAAAAAGATGAAAGCATATCGGCAAAAGTTAGAACTATACTGTTTGAAAAAATACCAGCAGGGGAAGGTAATATTGAAACTGTTGCAAGCCAAATGGCTGTTTCAACAAGAACTTTGCAGAGGAAGCTTTCAGAAGAAAACACAACATTTCTAAAACAGCTAAATCATTCAAAAGAATTGTTGGCGAAAAACTTAATGTTAAACACAAAAAGCTCAACAGCAGAAATTGCATATTTGCTTGGATATAGTGAGCCATCGGCGTTTTCAAGGGCATTTTTGCAATGGACGGGGCTAACGATCACAAAATTTAAAGAGCAAAATAAGGGGAGTAGATAAAATATGAAAACTTTAAGATGTAGTGACCAGTTGTTAAATAAAGATTTGACAGATAAATAATATCACAGATAAGAGTGGAGAATATTTCAGTCAATGTAGTTCGCTATACAAAGATAAAGAGTGTAAGGCGGGGGGGGGTTTCCAATGAGTTCTCCAAACCCAAATGCACATGATATAGACCTTGCGAAAAAGCTTGTGCAGACTGCATATAGTTTGGTTGGGTTTGAAAACACTGCTGTGGTATAAAAAGGCTATAAAATGGCGTGATTTGTAGTGGTATATATATCAAAAATTTGTAAAATATAATATAGGAATACATTTTATGAAGCGAGGTATAAACAATGAAAACAGTCGTTATAACAGGAACAAGTAGTGGAATTGGAAAAGCAACAGCTATTAAATTTGCAAATGAAGGCTACAACGTGGTGGCAACAATGAGAAGTCCTGAAAAAGAAACAGAACTTACAAAACATGAAAATATCAAGTTGCTAAAGTTGGACGTGTCAAAAGAAGATAGTATTAAACAAGCAGTTGAGGAAATCAAAAATCAGTATAGCAGTATAGACATTCTTGTAAACAATGCAGGGTATGCCCTAACTGGTCCACTAGAACTTTCGAGCGATGCACAAATACGTGCAGAATTTGATGTTAATGTGTTTGGACTAATAAATTGTATTCGTGAATTTTTGCCAAGTCTTAGAGAAAGCAAAGGAACAATAATAAATATTTCTTCTATGGGTGGAAAAATCTGTTTCCCGTTATTATCAACATATCATAGTACAAAGTTTGCAGTTGAGGGACTTTCAGAGGGGCTTGTGACAGAGCTTAAGCAGTTTGGTGTTAAAGTTAAAATTGTTGAACCTGGAAATATCGCAACAAATTTTGGAACAACATCTATGAATTTTGCACAGGGACTTACAAATCCAGATAACGTATATGCTGATATGATGGCATCTATGCAAAAAGCAGTATCGGCTGTTGATACAAGTAGTTTTTATTCAACTCCAGATATGGTTGCTGACGTTATTTTTGGGGCAAGCACAGATGGAACGGAAACTATTCGCTATATAGCAGGAGATGATGCAAAACAGTTTATAGGAATGAAAGAAAAAATGGGTGATGAGGCGTATTTAGGAGCGTTGGCTACAAATTTTGGTTTCTAATAATAGCGAGAGAACATTGAGAGTAATGTTCTCTTTTTTTGTTGTAGAATTATAAATTTATTGCTAAAATATAGCTATAGAAAGCGAGGGAAATAAAATGGGAACAGGACGAGAAATAATATCATTTGATTATGCGATGAAATATATTTTAAGACAACGAGCAAACTTCGACATACTGGAAAGTTTTTTAGAAGCGTTACTTGGATATGAAGTTATAATAGTGGAAATTTTGGAAAGCGAGAGCGACAAAGACCGAATTGGTGGGAAACTAAACAGGGTTGACCTTATAGCAAAAGATACAGATGGAATTCAAATGGTTATAGAAATACAATACAACCGAGAAGATGATTATTTGGAGAGAATATTGTGGGAAACATCAAAAATCATAGCCGATAGTTTGGACTCGTCAGACCCATATGGGAATATAACAAAAGTTATATCTATAAGCATACTATATTTCAACTTAGGCAGAGGTAACGGGTATGTGTATAAAGGGAAAGTTGCGTTTGAGGATATAGGCGACAAGAAAAACCCGCAACCACTTAAACTAAAAAGAGATGTATTCCCAGAATATTATTTAATAAATGTGGAGCGATTTAAAGACATAATAGAAACGCCACTTGATGAATGGGTATATATATTCAAAAATAGCAAAGTGCCAGCAACAAACAAGGCAAAACACATGGATAAAGTGCAAGAAAAGCTTGATATTTTGCAAATGACGGCAAAAGAAAAGAAAGCATATGAATATCACTTAAAAGAAACGAGAATAGCGAAGTCGGTATTAAAATCAGCAGTTGCCGAGGGTGAAAAGCGTGGAGAGAAGCGTGGTGAGGCAAGAGGAAAAGCAGAGGGATTAGCAGAAGGTCAACAGATAGGTGAAATAAAAGGTAAAGTAGAACTGTTATATACACGTCTAAAAATGACGGCACAAGAAATAGCAGATGATTTATCAGTGCCACTTGATACGGTTGAACAAATAATAAGCCAATTTTAACTATAACAGAAAGCGAGGGAATAAGATGGGAACAGGACGAGAAATAATATCATTTGACTATGCAATGAAATATATTTTAAGACAGAGAGTGAACTTCGATATATTAGAAAGCTTTTTGGAGGCGTTACTTGGATATGAAGTTATAATAGTGGAAATTTTGGAAAGCGAGAGCGACAAGGACCGAATTGGTGGAAAGCTAAACAGGGTTGACCTTATAGCAAAAGATACAAACGGAATACAAATGGTTATAGAAATTCAATATAACCGAGAGGATGATTATTTGGAGAGAATATTGTGGGAAACATCAAAAATCCTAGCTGATAGTTTGGATTCGTCAGACCCATATGGGAATATAACAAAAGTTATATCTATAAGCATACTATATTTCAACTTAGGTAGAGGTAATGGGTATGTGTATAAAGGGAAAGTTGCATTTGAGGATATAGGAGATAAGAAAAACCCACAGCCACTTAAACTAAAAAGAGACGTATTCCCCGAATATTATTTAATAAACGTGGAGCGATTTAAAGACATAATAGAAACGCCACTTGACGAATGGGTATATATATTCAAAAATAGTAAAGTACCAACAACAAACAAGGCAAAACACATGGATAAAGTGCAAGAAAAGCTTGATATTTTGCAAATGACGGCAAAAGAAAAGAAAGCATATGAATATCACTTAAAAGAAACGAGAATAGCGAAGTCGGTATTAAAATCAGCAGTTGCCGAAGGTGAAAAGCGTGGTGAGGCAAGAGGCGAAATAAAAGGTGAAGTTAAAACTTTATATACACGCCTAAAAATGACAGCCCAAGAAATAGCAGATGACTTAGCAGTATCACTTGATACAGTTGAACAAATAATAAGCGAATTATAGTAAGATAATCCCCTGTAAATATATTATGGGGGATTATTCTAGTCTAAAAAACGACATTTTACAACAATTACCTGTGTACGGACAGCCCCTTGTATGGTATACTAGTTTTAGTTAAATAATTAACACACATACAAACACATAGGAGGACAAAAATTTATGAAAAAATTCTCAAAGGTAATACCTATGTTAATGACATTAGCAGTAAGCAGTACAACTTTATTTGCAACAGAAGCTGTTTTCGGTTTTGGCGAATCAATTGTAACTGCGAATACATATTCGCAAGAAGCTGATCAATATAGTTTATCAGGGCAATACCCACAACTTGCAGATTATATAGTATCAATAAATAAGTCTGTGGAATTTGGTGAAGTTAGATTTACGTTAGGTGAAGCATTATTAATAGGTGATATGGTTCAAATAACAGCAACTTCGGAAAAAATAGATGGAAGTAAATTTGAAGAAACAGCAGGTTTTAAAACAATTAGTCTTAATAGAGTTTTATCTGATGAAGGAAAGTTTGCACAATCAATTGCAAAATTAATGAATTCGGTAGATGGTAGCATATATGATGTGTTATCAGAAGATGAAGTGGAAGTTTTGATAGCTTATTTAGGAGAGGCTATGGAAGATGATTCCACAGAAGGAAGAGGGTTTCATTCATATGTTTCATCAGACGGTGCTAAACTACACCATATAATAAGAACAGAATATGCACCTGATACCAATTTTAAAGGTGAAAACTTTTTCGTATCATTAGGCGGGTTAGGCTATCATGCGAATGTATCAGAAGATATTGAGGTTGATTTGGTTGACCTATACGAACAAAATAAAGATGAGTATATTATCACTATGGATAACTGGGAAGATATAGATATGAATTTAGGTTATCAACTTGCAGATAATATTGTATTGGACAGAGTTCAATATTACACAAATGAAGATGGCGAAAACATTGTAGACTTTATTACAACTACGTCAAATGATAGCGTTCTGTATCAAAGCTTTGGTGTGCAAGTAGGTGATAATCAACATGTTTATGGCGAGGCAAATTGGTTATCAGACGGAATTTGGTTGGAGAGCTACAATTTGGGTGAGCATACACTTGAAGAGGTGCGATTGGTATTAACTAGTTCAGGGTATATCATTATAAATGATGAGTCAGCTGAGATTGAATTTGTTATGCCAACTATTTCTGCACCAGTTGTAAGCACAGATGTAAGCTTGCAAATTACAAATTCAAATGAAACAACAATTGATATAAAGTCAATAAAACTTTCAGCATTAGATTTAACAGTGGCAGGTTCTTATACAAAAGAACTAGTTGATTACACGGGGGAATACCCTGATACGATAGAAGTTTTGTTTGCTGATGGGACAACTGAAGTGGTACGTAAAAAAGGTGAAAGTTTGTCAATTTCAGGAGGTGACTTTGTACGGTTTTCAACAACATATAGATTTGAGGATTTTTCAAAAATATTTGAGGTTGAAAATATAGCAGGTTTAACAGTTCAAGGTGAAACAGTACTATTTTAAAAATAGATGCTTTTGGTATATTTAGTGATATAGTTGCTAATTGCCAAAGGCTTTTTTGTGTTTATTATTGTACAATTATAAATTTTTTGCTAAAATAAAGGCATAGAAAGCGAGGGAATCAAGATGGGAACAGGACGAGAAATAATATCATTTGACTATGCGATGAAATATATTTTAAGACAGCGAGCAAACTTCGATATACTGGAAAGTTTTTTAGAGGCGTTACTTGGATATGAAGTAACGATAGTAGAAATTTTGGAAAGTGAAAGCGACAAAGACCGAATTGGTGGAAAACTAAATAGAGTTGACCTCATAGCAAAAGACACAAGCGGAACGCAAATGGTTATAGAAATCCAATATAACCGAGAAGATGATTATTTGGAGAGAATATTATGGGAAACATCAAAAATTATAGCCGATAGTTTGGACTCATCAGACCCGTATGGGAATATAACAAAAGTGATATCTATAAGCATATTGTATTTCAACTTGGGCAGAGGTAACGGGTATGTGTATAAAGGGAAAGTTGCGTTTGAGGATATAGGCGACAAGAAAAACCCTCAACCACTTAAACTAAAAAGAGA
Source organism: Epulopiscium sp. Nele67-Bin004 (assembly GCA_002007315.1). Next base: position 10,892 of record LNZQ01000181.1, on the reverse strand, counting down.
TGTATTCCCAGAATATTATTTAATAAATGTGGAGCGATTTAAAGACATAATAGAAACGCCACTTGACGAATGGATGTATATATTTAAAAATAGTAAAGTGCCAACAACAAACAAGGCAAAACACATGGATAAAGTGCAAGAAAAGCTTGATATTTTGCAAATGACAGCAAAAGAAAAGAAAGCATATGAATATCACCTAAAAGAAACGAGAATAGCAAAGTCGGTGTTAAAGTCAGCAGTAGCAGAGGGTGAGAAGCGTGGTGAGGCAAGAGGAAAAGCAGAGGGGCTAGTCGAAGGTGAGATAAAAGGTGAAGTTAAAACTTTATATACACGACTAAAAATGACACCACAAGAAATAGCAGATGACTTAGCAGTGCCACTTGATACGGTTGAACAAATAATAAGCCAATTTTAGCTATAACAGAAAGCGAGGGAAACAAAATGGGAACAGGACGAGAAATAATATCATTTGATTATGCGATGAAATATATTTTAAGACAGCGAGCAAACTTCGACATACTGGAAAGCTTTTTAGAAGCGTTGCTTGGATATGAAGTAACGATAGTAGAAATTTTGGAAAGCGAGAGCGACAAAGATCGAATTGGTGGAAAACTAAATAGGGTTGACCTTATAGCAAAAGACACAAGCGGAACGCAAATGGTTATAGAAATCCAATATAACCGAGAAGATGATTATTTGGAGAGAATATTATGGGAAACATCAAAAATTATAGCCGATAGTTTGGATTCATCAGACCCGTATGGGAATATAACAAAAGTGATATCTATAAGCATATTGTATTTTAACTTGGGCAGAGGTAACGGGTATGTGTATAAAGGAAAAGTTGCATTTGAGGATATAGGCGACAAGAAAAACCCTCAACCACTAAAACTAAAACGAGATGTATTCCCAGAATATTATTTAATAAATGTGGAGCGATTTAAAGACATAATAGAAACGCCACTTGACGAATGGATGTATATATTCAAAAATAGTAAAGTACCAACAACAAATAAGGCAAAACACATGGATAAAGTGCAAGAAAAGCTTGATATTTTACAAATGACAGCAAAAGAAAAGAAAGCGTATGAATATCACCTAAAAGAAACGAGAATAGCAAAGTCAGTATTAAAATCAGCAGTTGCCGAGGGTGAAAAGCGTGGAGAGAAACGTGGCGAGGCAAGAGGAGAAATAAAAGGTAAAGTGGAGCTGTTATACACACGCCTAAAAATGACAGCTCAAGAAATAGCAGATGACTTAGCAGTGCCGCTTGATACAGTTGAAAAAATAATTAGCGAATTATCTTAATAATAATAAAATTTAGTAAAAATTGCCAGTATGCAGGGGCTACCTAATAGGCTATAATATAATTATCATAGATAGGAGGAAAATTTTATGAAAAAATTTGCAAAAATAATACCTATGGTTATGACATTAGCTATAGGTAGCACCGCTCTATTTGCCATGGAGAGCGAGCCTGTTTCAACTGTCTCAAGTACTTCATTTATTCATATGCAATCAGACAATCATCTTAGTTTATCAGAAAACTATCCAAAACTTGCTGATTACATAGTATCAATAAATAAATCAGTGGAATTTGGAGGAGTTAGATTTACTGTTAATGAGGCATTGGTGATAGATAACAAAGTACAAATAACAGCAACTACTGAAAAACTTGATGGTAGTACGTTTGAAGAAGGTTCAGGATTTAACAATGTGAACCTTACAAAACAAGATACATCACATGAAGATAAACTTGCCAAGTTAATGTTAAAATTAGTTAATGCGGTAGATGTAGATATATTTGATATATTGTCAGAAGAGGAATTAAATATTTTGTGGGATTACACAAATGTATCAACTAAAAGCTATACATCAAGCAGTTATTTTACACAGAGGTCAGAAGATGGGACTAAGTTATATCATATGAACTATACGGAGCATACACCAGACGCAGATTTGTTGGGTGAAACTTTTGTGTTAGCTGTGTCAGAATTGGGTTATCATAATAGCTCATCAGAGGATATAGATATTGATTTGGATAGCTTATATGAGCAAACTACAGAGGAGAACTTGATAACTAGGAATAATATTGAAGAAATTGATACAGATATGAACTTAGGTTATCAGCTTTCAGACCACAGTATATTAGAAAGAGTTCAATACTTTGTAAATGATGATGGCGAAAATGTATTAGGGATTATTACAAAGAGGGCTGAAAATAATAACATTAGTCAATATATAACTCTACAAGTAGACGAGGAGCCGTATCCGTTATATGCATCATCTTGGAATAGTGGTGATGGCTTTAAAGGTGAAACTTTTGTATTAGGGGATTATACATTAGAAGATGTTAGAGTAACATTAAATACGCATGAGTATGTGATAGTAAATGATGAAAGAGCTGAGGTTGAATTTGTGATGCCAACTATTTCGGCACCGACAGTAAGTGTGGAAGGAAACTTACAAGTTACAAACGCTAACAATACAGTTATGGAGATAAAGGAAGTACAACTTTCGCCGCTAAATTTATCAATTTATGGAACGCATACAAAAGAAGATAATAATTATAACACAGAGCATCCAGACTCGGTAGAAATTTTATTTATTGATGGGACGACAAAAGAATTATTTAAAAATGGTAGTAGTGGGTCATTTGGAGAAGGTGACTTTATAAGTTTTTCAATTAATTATACATTGGGAGATGTAAATTTGTTTGATGTTGAAGATGTAGCAGGCGTTATAATTCAAGGTGAAACAGTATTGTTTGAATAGGAAACAACAAGAAAGGGACGTCAGCTGGCGTCCCCTTTTGCTTACGATAAATTTATTAAGTTATTCATTTTTTTAGTAAAATAATCTGTATCCAAATTAAATACTGGTCCCTCAGAAGACGTGAACACCCATTGGATTTTTTCGCCGCCTTTTGGATAATATATCCCCGGTGGAACGACAGGAAACTCGCCATCAATAGCATACAGCCATGCATTAGCGATATTTTGCAAAGACCCATCTATCATAGAAATACTAGCCTCTCGCCCGATGCCCCTAATTTCAAATGGAATTTTTTCCGTTCTAAGTGCTCTATAAGTTATATCAATAATCGAGTCATGTTCATAAATAGGAATAAATAATTCTGGCAAAATAACAGTAGAGTTTTTGATGTCCTCAATAGACAAAATAACTCCACTGCTATTTACATAATCTTTATCTTCGGCAAACGGTGTAACTTCGTCATTTCGCTTTGACTTATTTGCGAGCAAAAGCAGTGCCAATAAAGCAGATGTGCCCAAATCCATTTTCATTATTAATCAATCCTATCTTTAAATAATATATATACATATTATTCCAAAATAGGTGATGTGTTACAAAAACTTAGCTTGCGAAAATCATAAATATACCAAGCGTTGTAAGAACTATACCTGTTGCTCTATTTAACACTTTTGGGTCGGCTTTGTTTGCAAAACGTGCTCCAAGCAGTGCAAAAATCAGTGTCGATATAACACAAGTTGCAAAAATTAGCGGGTCTGGCATAGCTCCAGTTTGATAAAAATGTGAAGTTGAACCAACTAGTGCTGTAAATGTCATAATAAATACGCTTGTTCCAACAGCTGTTTTAAGCTCATAGTTAAGCACCGTTGTTAGCAAAATCAGCATCATAATTCCACCGCCTGCACCGATAAAGCCACAAATAGAACCGATTACAGCCCCACAAATTATAGGAACGATAACTTCCCATTTGCCAGTGAATTCTCTTTTTTTAGGAGCAACTGCATCAGGATTTTCAGGGTCAATAGGTGCGTCAGGGTCAACTTCAGGCTTTTCTTTGGCAAATAAAAACCTAAGCCCCATAAGCAACGACATATAGACCGTAAAATTACCCATAGTTGCAGGTGGCACCATGTGAGCCAAAATACTACCTATAATCGTAAAACTTAGAACGCTAATAATAAGCCATTTGCTACGCTTGATATCAATATTTTTGTTTCTTGCATAAGTGATAGCAGATATGGCACTAGCCAAAACGTCAGACGCAAGTGCTATCCCTATCGCCTCGTATGGGTTGACGTCAAGAAACGTGATAAGCATAGGCGAAATAACAACTGCTGCACTCATTCCAGCAAAACCAGTGCCAAGCCCAGCCCCTAAACCGGCGATAATACAAATTATAATAGTTTCCATAAAATTAGTCCTTTCTACAATAAAATTACATAACTATACACTGTATAAGTATACACAATTTTATGAAGAAAAATTAAACTTTAGTATCTGAGTCAGAGTAAATTGTTAGCAAACCAAGTGATAGCAACTTTTTAGTGATTTGAGTATAGGGCAAACTGTGGGTCAACAACTTCAAAATCATGTCCAATTCCAGAGGAAATATATATTTTATAATCTGTCGTTACAAATATAGCTTCAATTCCATTAATATTTTCAACAAATGCCATACCGTCTTCAAGCCCTTTTGCAAACACACCTGTTGACAGTGCGTCCCCATCAGTTGAAATGTTGCTGATAATAGTTACGCTTGCCAGTTCGTTTTCAAATGGATAACCTGTATCAGGATTTAATAAATGATGATACATAACGCCATCGACCTCTAAAAATCTTTCGTATATACCAGAAGTAACAACTGATTTATTCGTCAAATTGAGAGCCGCAAACGGTATTCCTCTATCTTGAAACGGGTGCTGTAGCCCAACTTTGCTACTACCGATAACATAAACATTGCCGCCGATATCAATAAGAGCTTTTTTTACGCCTTGCTTATCTAAAATACGTGCAACCTCATCACAGGCATATCCTTTTGCAATGCTACCAAGGTCTAGTGCCATATTTTCTTTTGTTAAAAATACTGTAGATTGAACTTGCTCAAGCAAAATATTCTCATAGCCTATAAGTGGCAAAGTTTGTTCGATTGCATCGGCATCAGGAACTTGGGCGTCTTCAAACCCAATTCGCCACAAATTAGTTAGTGGAGCTATTGTGACATCAAACAAACCATCAGTTATGCGACTATAATACAAACTTTTGTCAATTAGTTTGTATATATCAGTTGGGACAGCGACAGGACGTTCGCCACTACAGCTATTTACATAACTTATAAGAGTATCTTCTTTGTTGATACTAAGCAAGTCATCAAGCTCTGTAAGTCTATCAAATGCATCAGAAACGGCATCAACATGTCGTTCGTCAAAAACACTAATATTAACAACTGTACCCATCAAAAGCTCGGTACGCTTTATTGGCACAGTGTTTGCAAATATATGTGCAGGTAGTATTATAAAAGATAAAATAGCAATTAAAATTATCATAATAAAGCCTCCTTAATCATTGGGTTATTTTGGGATATTTATGCCCACTAATAGGAAAATTTATGCGTTATTATAGGCAAAATTGGATAACATATGTACAAAGGAGTGATAAAAATGAAAAAGTTGGACATGATAATTATCGGTATATTGTTAGCAATAACTTGTGTTCCAAGTATTTTGTTCGGGGGCAACTGGTTTAATAACAATAACGATACGTATATTGAAGTGAAAGTTGATGGAGCTGTGGTAAATGAACTAAATTTAAAAAAAGATGGAACATATACCGTTGAAGGACGATATGGGACGAATGTTATAAAGATACAAGATGAACAAGTTTCGATTGTTGATGCAAGTTGTCCAGACGGTTTTTGTATGAATCAACCTAATATATATCATTCGGGACAAACTATTATATGTTTGCCAAATAAGATGCAAGTTGATATAAAAGAGCGATATCACAACCAACACAGTGCAAACTACAACAGAAACTATAATCGCAACTACAATCGAAATCATAGTCAAGTTGATGTGATAGTGAACTAATATGAGTCAAACAAAACAAACAGTATATATGGGGCTTTTGGTTGGAATTGCATTAATATTAAGCTTAGTTGAGAGGGCGATACCTTTGCCAGTCCCTATACCTGGGGCGAAGCTGGGGCTTGCAAATGTTGTTACTCTCGTTGCTATTTACACACTTGACAAAAAAGATGTGCCAAAAATTATATTTGCAAGAGTTGTATTGGGGGCAATATTTGGTGGAAATGCAAGCATGGTAATGTATAGTTTGACAGGCGGTATATTTAGTTTTGTTGCTATGTTAGCGATGAAAAGTATTTTTGCAGATAAAGTTAGTATTATTGGAGTTAGTGCTGTTGGGGCAGTGTTTCATTATATAGGACAAGTGATCGTTGCAATATTAGTTCTTGAAAGCTTGTCAATAATCATATATTTACCTGTACTATCAATAGTAGGTGTAATAATGGGTGTTTTTGTTGGACATATATCGAATTATACATTATACTATATTTATTTAGGGGGGAAAATGTATGAAAAGTAAAAATTTAGTTTTAAGTGCGATGTTTATTGCGTTAGGTATCGTGTTGCCTTTTATCACGGGTCAAATTCCAGAGATAGGGAGCATGTTGTTACCGTTACACATACCAGTATTAATATGTGGTTTTGTATGTGGACCAATTTATGCAATGGCAGTTGGAGTGATTTTGCCTATTATGCGTTCATTTATGTTTGGTATGCCACCACTTTATCCGATGGCAACATCTATGGCTATAGAAATGGGAATGTATGGTTTGGTGGCAGGATTGCTTTATATAAAATTACCTAAAAGTAATATAAATATTTATATATCGTTAATAGTATCAATGTTACTTGGACGTGTGGCTTGGGGAGCAGCAATGTTTGTATTTTTGGGAATGTCTGGTGGAGCATTTACTGTTGAATGGTTTATATCAGGGGCATTTTTAGGTGCAATACCTGGAATAATACTTCAGCTAGTTATGATACCTCCGCTAGTTATTGTTTTGAACAGGACAGGAGTAATCAATGGAACTAAACAACATAGATTTTGATAAAAAAATAACAGAATTACTAAATACGTTAGCAAAATCACCAGTTATAGTTGGCATAGATGGCAAATGTGGGGGTGGCAAAACCACCCTTGCAAATGCTTTGGCCAATACTTATGCTTGCCATATAATTAGTATGGACGATTTTTTTCTAAGACAAGAACAACGAAATGCACAAAGAATGCAAGAAATTGGGGGAAATATCGACTATGAAAGATTTATAGAACAAGTTGTTATACCAATAAGAGAACACAAAAATATGCTTAAATACAATAGATTTAATTGTCAGAGCCAAACATTTGTTGAAGTAATTAAAGTTCCTTTAAGAGATTTAGTTGTTGTTGAGGGAACATATAGTTTGCACAAGTTATTTAGAGATATGTATGACATAAAAATATTTGTAGATATTCCATATGAACAGCAGATAGAGCGTCTTTCGCAAAGAGAAAGCGAAGAAAAACTTGCTATGTTTATAGAAAAGTGGATACCGTTAGAGGAAAAGTATTTTTTTGGAATGGATGTACGCAAACATAGTGACTTTGTGATAGGTAATAACACATGAAAGAAGACATAGTTTTAATTGGTGCTGGTGGACATGCCAAAGTAATTGTAGACATAATAAAAGAAACAAATAAATATAATATAGTGGGCGTATGTGCATATAATTTAGCTAAAGGTGAAAAATTTCTTAATAATATATATTGTTTAGGAAATGATGAAGAACTAGATAAATTATATAAAAGTGGGGTGCAAAACGCAGTAATTTGTGTGGGTGCAATCCAAAAGATACAACTAAGAATGGATATATACTTATCATTAAAAAAAATAGGATTTACATTGCCAACATTAATTCATAGCTCCGCTATTATATCAGACAACACAACTATTGGTGATGGCACATGTATTATGCCTCAAGCAGTAGTAAATTCTGGAACTAATATAGGCAATATAGCGATTATAAACACATCAGCTGTTGTTGAACATGATTGTAATGTGGGGGACAATGTTCATATAAGCCCTAGAGCATGCTTGTGTGGTGGTGTATCTATAAGGGACAATACACACGTGGGGGCAGGTGCTATTATAAACCAGTTGATTTCTATTGAAAATAATGTGATAATAGGCAGTGGTGCAGTTGTAATATCTAATATACAAGCCAACAAAAAAGTGGTAGGGATACCCGCTCGTTAAGTCAAATTAATTGTATGTACATTATAAAGTTATGTTGAAAAAATTACGATATAAATATTATGAAATGATTACAAAACAATTACATTAAACAATTCAAGAAAATAAAAAATAGAATTGAACGAGTATGAGAGGGAGGATATTATGCAAATCAATAATGATATAGCACAAGCAAGTCAACAATCAACACCAAAACAACAAACACAACAACCGTCAATTGATGTTGAAATCAAACAACCACAACAGCAAGCACAACCAGTTAAAACTTCAAATAGTGGTCAAGATAATTCTGGAAGCGGGAGTGGATCAGAGCAATCTGAAAAACAAGATGCTATAGTAAAAGCAGCATCAAAAGAAATATCTTCAGATAGTGGCAGTGTAGATTTAAAATTTACATCGCTTAGATTTTCTGTGCATGAAAGAACTAATCGTGTAGCAGTTCAAATAGTTGATAAAGCATCAGACCAAGTTATTAAAGAAATCCCATCAGAAGAAGTGTTGGATATGCTTGGTAAAATGTGGGACGCAGCAGGTATATTTGTTGATGTCCAAAGATAATTACTAATGAGGGGGGAGCCGCAATGACGATGGATATAGCAGCATTATCAATGTCGTTAAGTCAAATGGAAGCCGCAACAAATGTTAGTGTCGCAGTAACCAAGCTGGGGCTTGATATGATGCAAGACGCAGGAGCCTCTATGACGAATATCATTAAAGATATGGAACTATCAGTAAATCCAGATTTGGGTAGTTTAATTGACGTTAGAATTTAAGAGATTAATCTAAAAAGTATTAATGGGGCACTTGCTAAGGTGACCCTATTTTTATACATAATAAAAAGAATAAGGGGAGTAATAAAATGCTAATTATTAAAGTAGAAAGTTCAAAAGTTGCAGGAGTAGACCCAGTACATAGAATGGGTGCATTAGCGGGCGAATTAATCAAAAATACAGAGGTAGTTTTTTTGTGCCGTAAAGCCGACAGTTTTGCAAATAAATATTTAACTGAAAAAGGTTTTAATGTTATTAGTTATGCTGAAGGAGAGCATAATGATATTATTAGAAACTATATAGGTGCAACTATAATTATTGATAGTAGAGAAAAAGTGGGCAAATTTGATGAAAATTGTCGTACTTTGTTGCATAAAATAATATATGTAACAGAAGATTTAAAACGAAGTTATAGAGCAGATTTAGTTATAAATCCGACAGCAGGGGCAAATAGCCGTGACCACATGACGATAGGCAATTGTGAAAAATGGACAGGTACAGACTACACTATTATTAGGCAAGAGTATTTGGATAAACCAGTTATGCGTATAAATGAAAACGTAAAAAATGTCCTTATAGTATTGGGAGAAGTGCAATCAAACACTATCACGAGACAAGTAATTGACTATGCAAAAAAAATGGAGTTTAACTTTAAAATTGTGCTAGATAATGAAATTAAGCAACGTGATCAAATACTTTTAAAGTGTGGTGCATCAAACATAACATTTCATTCGCCAGATGAAATAGAAACATTGGTTGATGATTGTGATGTTACTATATGTGGTGGTTTAAATTTGATTTATGAACTTGGTGCAATAGGTATGCCTGTTATTTTTGTAGTATTAACACGTGAAAAAGTTACGTTGGGCAAACATTTATTAAAAGATAATCTTTCAGAAGCTATTGGTATAGTTGGTATTGTGGAAGCGAGTGAGATTATGAAAAACTTAACTAGGCTTGCATTAAATTATGACAAAAGATTGACACTACAAAAAAGCATGATTAATGAATTTAGAAAGCATAGTACAGAAAGATTAGCACTTGATATAACTAAATTCATAAAGTAAGAAAAATCAGGTTACAATAAAATTATATTGAAAACTAGGGGGTTCACCGATGAATACACAACAAAAACTAATATACGACAAATTATTAGAAGTAACTAAACAACAAGCACAATACCTTGATGCAGAAGATACATCAAGATTTGAAAGACTTCTTGATAAAAGAGAGCGATTTATTAAAAAACTAGTAAAAATGGGTGATGAATTAGATAAAACTAATCCTGAACTTAATGTTATACGTGATGAAATTATCGCTCTACATGCCTCAAATGTTTCAAGATATGAGGAGATGTTTGATGAAGCAAAAGACGATTTACAACTTTTAAGAAAACAAAAACAATTTAACAATGCATACACAAATCCATACAGTAAATATGCAGAAGAAGGGTTTTATTTTGACAAACGTAATAACAAGATGTAACTGATGTAACTAAGGAGGAAAATTTTTGGTATCTGAAGCAAACAATTTACAGCTGTTAGATGACTATTTAGCAGAAATAACAAAGTTATTGCGTCAAATAGAAGGAATAACACTAAATCAGCAGCAAGTGCTGTGTACAGACCCCCTAGACGATGAGAGCCTAAACATGATTGAACAAATGGCTGGGTTTAAAGAAAATTTAACAAATGATGTCGAAAGAGTAGAAAATAAATTTCAAATGCTTTATAGTGAGGTTAAACCTTTTTTGACAGATAAATCATTTGTGGCGAGATTACAAACCAACATTAGCGTGGTGTTAAACCTTAAAGATAATGTGATTAGACTAGAACAAATGAACGCTGATTCACTAAAAAGAGAACTTAATCAAAAGCTTGGTAAAGTTATAGTTCCTAAAAAACCCGAAGAAATTATAAATAAATATAAGAGATTTAAGTAGAAATTTACAGAAAAAATAATAAAAAGGCACTTGACGACCTATTTTGTGGTATGATATAGTAGATGTGTACCGATATAGGTCTTTTTTTTAT
>LNZQ01000180.1 GCA_002007315.1 Epulopiscium sp. Nele67-Bin004 | reverse complement strand
TCATACCTATTTTTTGCCCCTCAAGTAGTCTATGCGAAATGTTGTGCTTTTTTTCGTATTTAAGTTGGTCTGCAAGGTCTAAAATATCTGTAATTTCTTCTGTTGATAAGTCTAACATTTTAAATAAGTTTGTCATTATAGCACCTCTTTTAAAATTTGTACGCATTTGTCTATTTCTTCTTTACTAACAACTAATGGTGGCAACAATCTCACGGTGTTATCACCAGCTGTTAAAACTAATAAGTTTTTACTTTGGCAAGCTTCTCTAACTTCTGCATTTACAAGTGTGTCTTTAAGTGCTATACCTATCATCATTCCAACACCTCTAACCTCTTTTATGTTAGAACTGTCGATTTTAGATAGTTCACTTTGTAAATACTCGGCTCTATCTCTAATATCAGCCAAAAATTCTGGTGTCATCTCGTCCACAACAACAGTTGCAACAGCACTTGAAAGGGCATTCCCTCCAAATGTTGAACCGTGGTCTGATAGTCCAAACGTATCTTTACACTTTTCACCCGCAACAACAGCCCCAATTGGAACACCACCGCCCAAACCTTTTGCAAGCGTCATTATATCTGGTTTTACATCGTAGTGCATAAAGCCACAAAACTCCCCAGTACGCCCAACTCCAGTTTGAACTTCATCAGCAATAAGAAGTATATCTTTATCGTTGCATAGTTCTTCTAGTTGTTTAACAAAAGTTTTATCTAGTGGCACAACACCACCTTCACCTTGAACAAATTCGACCATAATAGCACAAGTTTTTTCTGAAACTTTACTTTTGATGTCATCAATGTTTGTATCTGCATAAACAAATCCTTCTGTAAAAGGAAAGAAGTAGTTGTGCATTTTTTCTTGCCCAGTAGCTTTTAGTGTTGTTATCGTTCTACCATGAAACGAATTGTTAAGCGTAATAATTTCATGACGACCTTCGCCATACTTATCAAAGCTGTATTTTCTTGCAAGTTTTATTGCACCTTCGTTTGATTCTGCACCGCTATTTGCAAAAAATACACTACTCATGCCAGTTTTTTTACATATCTTTTTGGCTAAATCTATGTCAATCTTTGTGTTATATAAATTCGACAAGTGTATAAGGTTTGCTTGATTTGTTATTGCCTCAACCATTTTTGGGTGGTTGTATCCTAATGCACTTACACCTATCCCACTTGTAAAATCCAAATATTCATCACCCTGAGTTGAATAAACATTACACCCCTCACCTCTAGTAAATATCAACTCACTAGATTTTGGGTATGTGCTCATCAAATTTTCCATAATTGTTTCCTCCCCTTAGTAAAATAAAGTTCCACTTCCTTCATTTGATAAAAGTTCTAACAATATCGAATGTTTTTGTGTACCTTTTTGGATTGTCGTTTGTTTTACCCCGTTTCTAACTGCAAGCGTACAACAATCAACTTTTGGTATCATACCACCAGATATAATTCCCTCTTTAATCAGTTTTGGCACAGTTGAAACTTTAATCGTTGGTATCAAAGTTGACTCATCTTTAGGGTCACGCATAACACCTTTAACGTCTGTTAGCAACATAAAGTGGTCAGCTTTTAACACTATGCTAAGTTTCGCTGCAAACAAATCCGCATTAACATTTAGACTTCCACCATCAGAAAAAGCAATTGATGATATAACGGGTATATAATTTCTTTGTAATAAGTCTTCAACTAATGATGGATCAACGTGAGTTATTTCGCCCACGTTGCCATACTTCTCCATTTTTGATGCGGTTGTCATGTTTCCGTCAAGCCCTGATAACCCAACAGCTTTCCCGCCTGCTTTTCCAATCAAACTAACAAGCTCTTTGTTTGTTTTTCCGCACAACACCATTTGTATATATTCGATGTCCTCATCATCTGTGTATCTTAATCCATCAATAAATTCACTTTTTTTGCCAAGTTTGTCTAATAGAGCATTTATATCAGGCCCTCCACCATGAACAAGCACAACTTTAACGCCTATCATGTGAAGTAATACAATATCTGATATAATCGATTCTTTAAGCTCTTGCGATAACATAGCATTTCCGCCATATTTTATTACTATTGTTTTGCCTATATAGTTTTGTATATACGGCAGAGCTTCTGTTAGTATAGCTGCCACTTCCATTTTATCCCCCTTATTATGAACGGTATGAGCCGTTTATTTCAACATATTGTTCTGTTAAGTCACATCCATATGCTGTTGCTGATTTATCACCTTCGTTTATTTCGATGTGAATATGAACCTCGTCTGTATTTAAAATGTGTGTTGCCACAGCCTCATCAAAACTTACAGTTGCTCCATTTTCACAAATCAAAATTTCACCATGGTTACTTTTAAATGTAACGTTTACTTCTTCTGGCTTAAATGGTGCACCTGCATATCCAAGAGCACACAATATTCTACCCCAGTTTGCATCATTTCCATAGACTGCAGTTTTTACAAGACTTGAAGTAACAACCGATTTTGAAAGTTTTATCGCATCGTCTGTTGTATTTGCCCCCTCAACAGTTACGGCAACAAGTTTTGACGCTCCTTCGCCATCTTTTGCGATTTGCTTAGCCAGAATTAAGCTTACTTCTGTTAAAGCCTCTACAAATTTATCAAAGTCCTCACCAATTCCGTTTATATACTCATTTTCTGCACAACCATTTGCAAGTACAGCAACCATATCATTTGTTGAAGTGTCACCGTCAACACTAATCATGTTGTATGTTGTTGAAACTGCTATTTCAAGTGCTGCTTTAAGCAAGTCTGAATTTATACTAACGTCTGTTGTAACAAATCCAAGCATAGTTGCCATATTTGGGTGTATCATACCCGAACCTTTTGCAATTGCACCTATAGTACAAGTTTTTCCGCCAATTTCAAACTCATAAGCAACTTCTTTCATAACTAAGTCTGTTGTCATAATTGCTTGTGCTGCATCAACCGAGCCATCTTTGTCAATAGTTAATTGTTCGATACCTTTTGCAATTTTTGATACATCAAGCGATTGCCCAATAACACCTGTGCTTGCAATTATAATATCTTGTTTTGCTAGACCAAATTTTTGTGCGATAAGTTCGCTCATTTCATTTGCAACTTGGATACCATCTGGATTGCAAGTGTTTGCATTTCCACTGTTGCATATGATAAGTTGTGCTTTTCCGTCTGCGATATGTTCTTTTGTTACTGTTAGTGGTGCACCAACTACAATATTTTGCGTATAAACTGCCGCTGCATTGGCTGGCACTTCTGAATATATTACAGCCAAGTCTTTTTTATCTGTGTTTTTTCTAATTCCGCAATGTACTGCACCTGCAAGAAATCCTTTTGGTGCTGTAATTCCATTTTCTACTGCTTTCATTTTTATTTCACCTCTCGTCGTAGTCCTAAAAATTCATCATTCCCACATCTTAAATTTAAGCATTGTATCGCCGAACCTGCCGCACCTTTTCCTAAGTTGTCAAAAAGTGCATAAACAACTATTTCCCCATCTTCATTTCCTTCAATAATTATGTCAATATCATCATAGTTTTGTTTGTAAAATGGGTTTAAAAATCCGCTCTCATTAATTGCAGGGTGATTATTTTCTGATATGTGAACTAGTTTATCATCTTTATAGAAATCTTTAAAGATGTTTTTGATAATTTCTTTACTTTCTTTAACTTTAAGCGGAACAGATACACACATTCCAGAATAATTGTTTGCAACCATTGGCACAAATATAGGATTATGTTGTAAATTTGCAATTTTTTTCATCTCTGGTAAATGTTTGTGTGTTAGCCCTAGTGCATACGGTCTAGGAAGTGTATAATCTTTTGATGATTGGTTTTCATATTCTTCTATCATCTTAACACCGCCACCGCTATATCCTGTTATAGATGTGCAACTTAAAATTTCATCTTCTTTTATAATGCCTGCTTTTCTAAGTGGCACTGTTATAGCTAAAAATCCTGTTGCATGACACCCTGGATTTGCAATTCTATCTGCGAATTTTATTTCTTCTCTAAGCCCCGCTTCTGGAAAACCATAAACCCACTGTGTTCTAAATTCTGTTGATGTATCAATAAGCGGAACTGTTATATGTGGGGCTATCTCTTTAGTAGCTTCGTTTGGCAAACATGTTATAACGATATCTGCACTATTTCCCGCTTCAATTCTAGCGTTCAAATCTTTTCTATTTTCGTAATCAAGCTCAACAATTTCGTATTCTTCTATCCCTGTAAGTCGATTTTTGATCGCTAGACCTGTTGTGCCATAACTACCATCAATATATACTTTTGTCATTTTTCCCTCCAAAATGTTTTGTTCTTGTATTAACTAATTATACATACCGACTGCATAAAAATCAATCTTTTTTTATAATTATGCAAATATTATGCTTGTCATTTATTAGTTTTGATTATATAATAATTTGTAGAAAATTTTTTACTATAACTAGGAGGATTAAATATGAAAGATAAAGTTGTTTTAGCATTCTCAGGGGGACTTGATACGTCTGTTATTATCCCTTGGCTTAAAGAAAATTATGATTTTGATGTAATCGCAGTGTGTATCAACGTTGGACAAGACCAAGAACTTGAAGGGCTTGAAGAAAAGGCAAAATCTATGGGAGTTTCAAAAATTTATATTGAAGATGTAAAAGAAACTTTTGCAACAGATTATATTTTCCCAATGGTTCAAGCAGGTGCAATTTACGAATCTCGCTACTATTTAGGAACATCTATCGCACGTCCACTTATCGCAAAAGTTCTTGTTGATATTGCAGAAAAAGAAGGTGCGGTTGCAATTTGCCACGGTTGCACAGGTAAAGGTAACGACCAAGTTCGTTTTGAGCTTGCAATCAAATCACTTGCTCCACACGTAAAAATTATTGCACCTTGGAGAATTTGGGACATTTCATCTCGTGACCAAGAAATTGCATACCTTGAGGAAAGAGGACTTCCTGTTCCTATGAAAAAAGAAGAAAGCTACAGCCGTGACTTAAACTTGTGGCATTTGTCACACGAAGGTCTGGAGCTTGAAGATCCAAACACTGCTCCAAATTATGATCACCTATTAAAACTTGGAACACACCCTGAAAAAGCTCCAGAAGAAGGTGAAATTATCGAAATTACTTTTGATAAAGGTAACCCAACTCAAATTAACGGACAAGACTTGTCAGGTGCAGACTTAATTAAAGAACTTAACCGTCTTGGCGGAAAACATGGTATTGGTATTGAAGATATCGTTGAAAACCGTGTTGTTGGTATGAAATCACGTGGTGTGTACGAAACTCCAGGTGGAAAAATCTTATTTTACGCACATGAGGCAATTGAGCATTTAACGTTAGACCGTGAAACTTATCAATATAAACAACAAGTTGCTCTTGAGTATGCTCGCCTTATTTATGATGGAAAATGGTTCACACCACTTCGTGAGTCACTTGCAAGCTTCGTAACAACTACGCAAGAATACGTTTCTGGTGTTGTAAAATTAAAGCTATATAAAGGAAACATTATTTTACAAGGGACAACTTCTCCATACTCATTGTATAGCGAAGACCTTGCAAGCTTCACAACTGGTGACTTATACAACCACCACGATGCAGACGGATTTATTACACTTTATGGACTGCCAGCAAAAGTTAGAGCATTAATGTTACAAAAAGTTGAGGAACAAAAATAATGAAACTTTGGGACGGACGTTTTACAAAACAAACTGACGCACTAACAGACCACTTCAACTCATCATTATCATTTGACCACAGACTATATAAAGAAGACATTACAGGTAGTATCGCACATGTGAAAATGCTTGATAAAGTTGGTGTGTTGACTTCTGATGAGGCACAAACAATTGAGCAAGGTTTAAAAGACTTATTGGTTGATATCGAAGCTGGTAAAGTTGATTTGTTGCAAGAAAGTGAAGATATACACATGCTTATGGAGTCACTTCTTACTGATAAAATCGGTGATGTTGGTAAAAAGTTGCACACTGGTAGAAGTCGTAATGACCAAGTTGCTCTTGATATGCGTCTGTATATGCGTAACAATATCAAAGAAATTCAAGGACAATTAGTTGATTTGCTTAATGTAATTTGCGATATGGCTGGGCAACATACAACAACGTTTATGCCTGGCTACACACATTTGCAACGTGCACAACCTATAACGTTTTCACACTACTTGATGGCTTATTTTGAAATGTTTAAACGTGACTACAAACGATTAGAGTTCGTATATGATATGACAAATAGTTTGCCACTTGGTAGTGGGGCACTTGCAACAACAACATATCCACTAGATAGAGAATATGTTGCCGAGTTGCTAGACTTTGCGGAAGTTTGCCCAAATAGTTTAGACGCTGTATCAGATAGAGATTTTTGTGTTGACTTTTTATATGCAGTTTCACAAATGATGATGCACCTAAGCCGTTTTAGCGAAGAAATTATTATATACAACAGCCATGAGTTTAAATTTATTGAGCTTGATGACGGATTTAGCACAGGTAGTTCAATTATGCCACAAAAGAAAAATCCTGATATCGCAGAACTTGTGCGAGGAAAAAGCGGGCGTTGTTATGGTAACTTGATTGCGTTATTAACAACATTAAAAGGCTTACCGCTTGCATACAACAAAGATATGCAAGAAGATAAAGAAGCAGTTTTTGATAGCTTAGATACAATTACGTTATGTTTGCCTATCTTTACAAAAATGCTTAGCACAATAACGGTTAATGCTGATAATATGTATAACGCAGCTGCGGGTGGCTTTACAAATGCAACAGATGCTGCTGACTACCTTGTAAAAAAAGGTGTAGCTTTTAGAGATGCCCACCATATTGTTGGAAAACTTGTATTGTTCTGTACAAACAACAAGCTTACACTTGAAACGTTATCGCTTGAGCAATATCAAGCTATATCACCAGTTTTCACTGATGATATATATGAAGCTATTTCTATATCAACATGCGTTAATGAGCGTAATGTTATGGGTGGACCAAGCCCCAGTGCTGTAAATCAACACCTAGAAAAAGCCAAAATGTTTATAAGCTCTATTACTAACTAATAAATTGGCATAGAAAAAGTACCTCCTCAAATTTTAAGGGGGTACTTTTTGTTAGTTTAAATTTCGTTTTCTGCTCTAAGTTGTTTTACTTTATCAAGAGATAGCCCTGTTTTTATTGCGATTGTTTCGTTATCTAACACATCTAAAAATGCTATTGCAAGCTCAATAGTTTTATTTGCTTCACCTTCTGCCTTGCCCTCTGCCTTGCCCTCTGCCTTGCCCTCTGCTTTACCTTTTGCTTCACCTTCCGCTTTACCTTCCGCTTTACCTTCTGCTTTACCTTCTGCTTTACCTTTTTCAAAAGTCTGGTCTTCCCATTTTTGTAGTGCTTCACACATATTCACATTCTCCTTTCTGTTATTCATAAAGTTTTTAGATTTAGTTACATATCCAATAAATCTAAGCTCCTCTGGCGATAAAATATCTGCCTGATATTTCTTCCTAACTTTTTCTAAGTTTCCCTTTAACAATTCATTACTAATATCAAATATTAACTCTAAATTTGGGTTACTAAACTTATAGTTGTTAGCATTTCTAATTTCAAGCAAATTCATCTTGTAGTCTGATACAAGCTCCATAACAACATCATCTAAAGGTGCCATCATCTCTTTTAAAGATGTTGCACCGTCCCAAGGCTTTTCTCCATAGTAAATAATTAATGTTATAACTGGATTAATTTTATCAGTTTTTTTCATACCCGATAAAAATTCAGCCCTACCATTATATTTAACATTATTTTTCTTATTATTAGTACTTATGTCTCTAACCTGATTATAATAACATAATCCATCATAAATCATCGTACGCATTGGCATGCTATAATTAATTTCATCTTGATTTTCAACACCTATTATCAAAAAATCAATACCTTGCTTAGACTTTTTATAAATATCTCTAGTCTTTTTTAGCGATTCAATACTTTTTGCAAACTCAATCGAACTCGAAACATCTGTATCTAAATCAATCAAATCAGTAGGTTGTATTATTTGTTTTCCTTTAAACAATACCGTATTAAATAAATCTGCACACCTTTCATTATTCCAAAATTCTTTGCAAATTATATCTGGTTTAGGTATATTATCTTCTTTAGATTTCGCCATTTCGTCCCCTCTTTCTAAAAATTTATTACTATTATATCATATACTCTCCAAAATCTGTATACAAACATATCAAAATAGTACATAATATTAGTATCATACTTAGGAGGGATTTTTTAATGTTAAATGCGTTCACTAGAACAGAAATGCTTCTTGGCAAAGAGGCACTAGACAAACTACAAAATGCAAAAGTTGCAGTATTTGGTATAGGGGGAGTAGGTTCATTCACCGCTGAGGCACTTGCACGTACAGGTGTCGGTAGCCTTGTCCTAATCGACAGCGATAATGTTTGTATTACAAATATCAACCGCCAAATACACGCCACACACAATACAGTTGGGCAACCAAAAGTTGAAGTTATGCGTGATAGACTTCTTACTATAAATCCAAATTTAGATATAACTATACATCAGTCTATTTATAATGCTGAAACGGCTGACATGTTGTTGCAACCAGACTATGGCTATGTTGTTGATGCTATTGACACAGTTACGTCAAAAATAGACCTTGCAGTACGTTGCCCTGAAATGGGACTACCACTAATAAGCTCTATGGGTGCAGCAAATAAGCTAGACCCAACAAAGCTACAAGTAGCTGATATATACAAAACTAGCGTTTGTCCACTTGCAAAAGTTATGCGACATGAACTAAAAAAACGTCGTGTTAAAAAACTTAAAGTTGTATACTCTACTGAATTACCACTAAAACCGTTACCTTTACCAGTAGATCCAAACGCACCCGCTGCCACTTTCAGCAAACGACAACCCCCTGCATCTGTTTCATTTGTCCCATCAGTAGCAGGATTAATTCTTGCCTCGCAAGTTGTCAAACATTTTATAGAATAGTTGCACAAAGTTGTCATAAAAATCATATTATATAGTAATAATTAAGCTAAACCATTATCCAAAAGGTAGTCATTGGTTATTTATCATAAATTTGGGTAATGGTTTTTGTTAAATTAGTCTGTCCATTAATCACTGGGATAATCTTTATTCATAAAAAGTTCATACATTTTATGTGAATTTAACTTATCATCAATTTTTGGCAAAATGTCGATATATTTTATAGAAAGAAACAATTTAGGACACAAATTTTATGGTGGTGATAAATGGATAAGTAACAACTAAAAACAAGGGGGTAATTACTATGAACATGAATAATATTTATGCAACTCTTGCAACAACTCAAGCTCAAATAATTGACAGGCGAAATGGTACAAGTACAAATTTTCAATCAGATTTGGACAACGTATTAAATGCAGTTACTCCAGTTGAACCTGTTTCAGCAACAACTGCAACTAGCAATAATACACAACAATCTCCTGCTCAAATTGCATATCAAAAAGCGATGTACACGCCAAATGCAATCGCTAATGCACTTACGACAACTTATTAAAATCAAATCAAAAAACAGGCTATATACTTCCCATAGTTACTTTAAAAATGAGAATTATATAGCCTTTTTGTCCAATTTTTTTACTTAATATACTTTGTACATACACCTTTATATAATACTGATAGACGGTGCAACGCTCTACTACAAGATACATATAATAGCTGTTTATCAAACTGTGAAACATAATTTTTATCGTTAGCATCATAAACAATAACTGCATCATACTCAAGCCCTTTAGACATATAACTTGGCATAACAGTTACTTGATGCTTTAATGGAACGTCATCTTGCAGAACGTATTGAGCTATCAACTTTGTGCCAATACTTTCTTTAAGAAGTTTCACTTGAACTTTGTCTTTGCACAGAACTACAATTCTTGCAAAATTTTGTGCTTTATATTTTTCAACTTCATCTAAGAGCAATTGTTGCAACTGCTCCTCTGTTTCAACCCCCATAACGCTCGGTTTTTCCTCATGTCTTTCAAACGCAAGTGTTACATTTGTGTCGCCACGTAAATTAGAAATAAAATTATTGATTTCATATGATGAACGATAACTTTTAGTTAAGTCTATTCTAAGTGGCTTTTTTGGCTCAAGAATTTTTATTGCATCATCATATACCGTATCTGTACTAGTTTTTTCTATCGTTTGACCATAGTCGCCTAACACAGTGTAGTGACTATTTTTAAATAACATTTTAAATATATAATAATGAATCGGATAATAATCTTGTGCCTCATCAATAACAACTTGACGGTATTTAGAGAAATTCGTGCTACCTTCAAGTTTCAGTTTAATATACAACATCACCGCTCCGTCAACATAACTCATCAATCCATGCGATAATCGTTTAGTTGTAAAAGCTAGCATTCCCTTTATGCTTTTTGGCAGTTCAACTCCCTCAGAAAACTTTTGAAAATGCTCAAAATCTTTAACTAAGTTTATATAAATCAGAAGAAAATTATTTCGAGTATACTTACTAATATAAGAGATAAATTTCCCTCGTAGCTCGTCTATGCGACGTTGTGCTTCTTTATCTTCTTCGTAGTCAAACCCACCTTGCTGAATAAGCATTTCTTCAATTTCCGCTCTACGCTCTATTTCAAGGGGTCTAAGTCTATCTATCAAAATACGTTCAATACGAGCTAATCTACTTCCTGTAGACATACCAATTTGATTGTCCAAAAAATGTGCCCTAAATTCATCTTTTTCCATCACTAGTTTGTCATTATATAAAATATCTTCAAATTCCATACCTTCATTTTCAATCCAATCAAGGTATCTATCCAAAATAGTTATAAACTCATATGAACCTTTGAATTCCATTTCTTCCCACATCTTATTTCGATTTTTGCTACTTATCATAAGTTCAAGATGACGATTTTTTGTATCCATACGAGCTGAACCTCTAAGTTCGGCTTTATATAAGTCTTCAAGAGTGTTACTTATTACATTTTTTTCACCTAACTCTGGCAAAACCTCCGATATATATTCACCAAACAAACTATTTGGCGACAAAATCATAACATCTTTATGACTTAGCCCAGCATCCATATGGTTATATAACAAAAATGCTATTCTATGCATTGCAATAGACGTCTTACCGCTACCTGCAACACCTTGAACGATAAGCAAGTCGTTGCTTTTATTTCTAATTATGTCGTTTTGTTCCTGCTGAATAGTTTCAACTATATTTCGCATTTTATCTGATGTGTTTTTTCCAAGCACTTCTTTTAATACATTGTCTGTTATCGTTGTACTTGAATCAAAATAAAATTTTAGCTGACCTTTCTGAACCTCCCATCACTAAAGTGACGGGGTTCTTGGTCGATAACTCTTTTGAGTTAAGCATAACCAAGCTATCCCCGTAGTTCCTACGGTTCTTAATATATGTTATATCGTTAAAATTTCCACCAGAGGTGGCAAAAGTACAAAAATTCTTTCCTTCAAGCAGCATTTGGTAACTTTGGGGTAAACATTAATAACTTTTGTTGTGCTCCATTTAGAAAAAATACACAGCTATTAGTAAGTACATTTAGATAAAAAAACTTTGACATTTGGCTTGAACAATAATGAGCACCCAGAGCTCGACAGGAAAACAAGAACAACAACACATTTTATTAAACATCATTCATCTACCCAGCAAATATCAGATTTCCCAAACCAAAAACAGATGTGACAAATAGACAATAAATTAAAATACTGGTAGGTTAAAAAACATCGCTGGTTGAAAATCAAATTGAGAATAACAGATTGAATTGTAAAATATTGCAAAGCATTTTTTCAATACTTGGCTGAGCTGGAAAAATTGTATCATCAAAAGTAATCATTCAAAATGCGACTATGAGCAACTTAATCATGACATATCAAGGCCCAATCCCAGTCCTTCCCCTTGGCCCTCCAAATTTGGCCTACCCCTCCGTTTTGTGTGTTCAGGTCTAGTGGTAGGGTAGCCAGTTCTTGTTGGGATGAAGGGAAAGGGGAAACGGAGATTTTTCAGATGCACACTTCAGAAAGGCAGTGAGAACTATCTGCTGATGCCCTTTTCTTTGTAACAAGGACAAAACAATAGCAGCCAGTTTGCTCATTTCTCAGTAGCTAACAAACCGGTTTGCTATTGCTATTGTGTACAAGACAGCCCACATTGTGATATATTTATGCGTCACACGAATACGACAAGTGAAGTCCACTTCACACACTAAGTACTGCTCCATGTGACACAACTTTTGACCGACTGACAACAAGAACAACAGTGAAGAACCTTCAGTTTTGAATGTTTTCATAAAATAAATAGAAGAAAGTGTAGTAATATTAATGATTATTTCAAATGAGCTTCTTAGTTTGAATAAATAAATGAATTAACCGATGCAGCAAATTGTAATTATTGTTTCTGAGGATAGACACTTATTTCAATTTGTTCTGATTTTAATTTCACACATTTGTAGTTTGGGCTCTTCGAGCTATAACCAACTGGTTATACAATTTTTTTTGGAATAAAATATAAATAGATACAGCGACAAAAATATCTCCATGCTGGAAAAACGCATACTCGAAGTATACCTCAAAAAAAGAATAGATCACAAAGAGAGCTGGTTCAGCCAATTTTACGAGGACTGCCCCCTGCCTATGGCTGTGATAAACAGAAAAGGCATAGTGGAATCCGCAAACCCCTATTTCATGAAAGAACTGTGCGTAAAGCCCGTGCTCAACCGCACTCTGTTTTCAGAGCTCTTCCCTTCTTTCGCCAGAGAAAGCATAGCCAAATCCCTAAAAGACTGACCCTCGGAAGTTTCCCTGTTTAGATGACGCATGGATGCAGTGTTGGATTATTGTGTGATCATGACCGCGGCTCGTTCCGGGCACGAGCTCCTGTGGGTTATA
>LNZQ01000179.1 GCA_002007315.1 Epulopiscium sp. Nele67-Bin004 | reverse complement strand
CTGCGACTGAGTGCGCTGCCACACTGGGCCAACTGACCTAATGTGCCTAACATGCATGTTTTGATGGTGGGAGGAAACCGGAGCACCCGGAGGAAACCCACACAGACATGGCAAACTCCACACAGAAAGGTCTTACCCCAGCCAGGGCGAACCCAGGACCCTCTAGATGTTAGACAAGCAGACTTGGACTCGAACCCAGGATCTTCTTGCTGTGAGGCAACAGTGTTAACCACTAATCCACCGTGCTGCCCATTCAGTTGTTGGCTTTTTTACAAAATTGTGATTATTTTTTTTCTGGCTGTTGTTCTTCCTTTTCCTTCTTTCTTTCCTTCTTTTTGTTCCACCACGCTCTCTGACGGTTTTGCATACATTTTTTTCAAGGATGAACACAGTTTGGTTTGCCATTTTTTCACTGTTGTTGTACTTATTTTTGACAGCTGTTTGAAAGCAGCAGCAATTCCCTCTCAGCAACATAAAAATGGTGACCCCCAAGATTTGAGTTACATTGTTTCTGGCGGCTTCTTTGGCAATAAGCTGTAATTGCAGGCGCATTTTTTTTTTTAATCTGAAACAGTGTCGACTGTATGACGTCAGTAGATAGCCTCTTTCTCTTTTCAGAACGTTGATTTTTATTTTTCTTTGGACCTGTTCTTTTACTTAAACTGTCGTAACCTGGATGCTGTGATTTTTTTCGTGCGTTGATTCGCCACTGTAGCTCAAGGACGTATGATGGACAGACACAACCAAAGGTGCCTTCAGACAGAAGGAGATGAACGCCACAAGATTACATAAAAAGTCAGTGTAAAGAAGCGATGAGACGTAACACCATTTCGGCCGACGCAAATCCCGTATTGTTGTGTTCACTGTCTTCATCGCCTTTATCACCTCATCACAAGCTGAAAATTCTGAACTTTTCAGGCAACATCCAGTGATGCTGTGCCATGACAGCCATTCAGTGGCACGTCATCGAGAACATACAGACAGCACGAACGTTGCTGGAACGGACACTGAATCAAGGTGGCGCTGCGCTTCTGATAAAATATCTTCAGGATAATTGCCCTTTGCCGTGCGGTAAAAACCTGTAGCATAAGGACGCACAGACTCTCTGCAAAAACCGCCCAGCAGATTGGCGATGGGCTGTTTGACAGTCTTCCCTATCAAATCCCACAACGCAATATCCACTCCGCTCAAAGCGTTTATGATTATGCCCTGCTGTCCGAAAGGACGAGCTATATTGTAAAGCTCTTCCCAAATCACTTCGGTGTCAAAAATATTTTTACCTATTATATATTGCTTGAAACAATTATTTATTACAGACGCAGCCAATAAGGGCGGCTGCATACCGTGACACAAGCACTCGCCGAATCCGCTCACTCCGTCTTCGGAAATCACTTCAACAATCACAGCGCCTCTATTGTGTACCCACCCTTGCGAAAAATAAAACGGCTCTGCAAGGGGCGTTTGTATAGGATATACCTTTATATCTTTAATCAGCATAATTTACCTTTTGATATTCATTTATAAAAAAATTTCAAAACATGAAATATTTCTAATCAACCGTTATATAATTATAATATATAATAAAATAAAGTCAATACCTCACACTGAAAACACGTTAAATGTTTTAATTATTTACAATATAATAAGTTATAATTGAAATATTAGTATTCCAGATTTTTATACAGGTCAAAATATTGACTTCACCTATGCTTGTTGCAGATATAATTGTGTTTGGTATCGGGTGTATGAACGTATAATGGGTGTGTTTCTGAGTGGTGCAGTTTGAAGTATTTTCTATCAACAAACAAGCCTTGAATATATCAAGGCTTGTTTGTTTTTGAAGTATTTATCGGGAAAGTGCATCGTCTCCCAGCAGAGAGTCCGTGAATATCCCATCCACGCCCATATCCAGCAGAGTGTTGCCGAGTTCTTTATCGTTGACGGTGTAAACATAAAGCTCATAATTTTCGTTTTTAATGTCATCCACCAATTCCTGCGTCACGGTCTGGTCGTATAAATGAATAGCCTGAGGTTGCAATTCATCAGCTATATCTCTCCATATCGTAGTATCCTCCCACAACAGCACCCTGAATTTGGCTTGAGGGTCGACTTTCTTTAGACGGCGCAGCATAGGAAACTCAAAACTAGAATAAAACACCAAGTCCTGCACCCCGTGCTTATGCACTTCTTTCACGGCAATATCTACAATATCATCCCAATATTGCTCGTTTTTGCCGGCCTCGCCTTTTAATTCTAAATTCAGTATAACATTATGCTTTTTGATTAATTTCAAAAGCTCGCCCAGCTGGGGTATCGTTCTCTATGTTCACTCGCTATTTTCTAAAGCTATTTTGACTGCTAGAATTATACTATAGAAAGCTTTATTAAATCCAAGCTCACAGCATATAAAAATATTCAGCGGGTAAGCACTTTTTATACAGCTATTTACACGACCTAAACCTGCTATATGGGAACACAGTTCTCAAATCTCCGATTTGCAAACTCCACACCGCAAGGGTACTGAATATAAGAAAATGGTGTCGTAGCGAAGCACTCGCTATTTTCTAAAAAACTATCACATAGCTATTGACATTTTCCGCGCGGGGCTATATAATTTTATGTAATTCTTGTATTTAATAGATGTAGGAGATGTTTATGAATAAAAAAGCCGAGAAAATCTATTTGATTTTATTTAGTATTTTTAGTTTTTCAGTAATCAGTTATGGGTCGTATACGGATTATTTGAGTTATGGCGGCGAGCTGAGCAGGACTGATATACTAACGTTGGTAATTACTTATATCGCAGGATTGACAGGGGTTATTTGTGTGCTGTTGGTGGCTAGAGAGAATATTTGGAATTATCTTTTTGGTATAGTCTCAGTCAGCCTGTGGTTGATATATGTTATTTTTTGGTCGCCGCTGATTTGGGACGGCTTAATAAATATAGTTTACTTAATACTGAATTTTTACGGATTATATTACTGGCTGCACCCTGCCAAGACTCAAGGCAAAGAAAAAAGCGGTATAGCCAAAACCAGGACAATGACCAAAAAAGAAAAAATATTATACACCGTGATTGCAGGTGTGTCTATTATTATATTGACAGCTATCGGCAGGTCTGTAGGCAGATATGACAGCGATATACAAGCATTAACAGACGCCTCGTCTACAGTTATAGCTATACTCGGACAATGGTTCATGTCATTAAAACTGCTCGAAAACTGGTATATGTGGATTATCGTGAATCTCATCAGCATTCCGCTTTATATCTCCGTAGGCTCTTATACATTGGCTATGGTATGGCTGGCTTATTTAATTAACGCGGTGTATGGCTATATAATGTGGAATTACAACATGAGGAAAGCATAATGCAGCCGCATATACATTGCAGCTCTGTCAGCAAACACGTCGTGCTGGTGGGCGACCCTGCTAGGGTGAATAAATTCCGTAAATTTATGACAGATGTTAAAGAGCTGGCTCAAAACAGAGAGTACTACTCCATTCAAGGAATATACAAAAACACCCCCATAACTGTCATGTCTACAGGAATGGGAGCTCCGTCCATGCTTATTTGCATTGAAGAGCTGGCTCAATGCGGCGCTGAAAATATTATTCGTGTCGGCTCTATGGGAGCATATCAAAAATATATAAAACTAGGCGATATAGTAATCGTAGAAGGCGCTGTTAGAGATGACGGAGGTTCTAAAGCATATATAGAGCCGTCATATCCCGCTGTCAGCGATTTTTCATTAGTGCAAAAAGCCATACAGCTATCTGCAAACCATCATTTGGGGATTATACGCAGCCACGACTCTTTCTACACGGATAAAGAAGATGAGATATGCGATTTCTGGCATAAGAGAGGCATACTGGGGGCGGATATGGAAACATCTGCGCTTTTGACCTTATGCAGACTCAAAAAAATAAAAGCGCTATCCATACTAAATAACGTCGTAGAGTACAAATCCGATTTGCAAGATTCCATACTGGAATTTAGTCAAGCCGAATCTCTGACAGCAGAAGGAGAGAGCAAATGCATACAGCTCTCTCTCGATATATTATCAGAAATATAAACTTATATAAATTATATAAAAAACCCCGCCTGTTGCAGCGGGGTTTTTTGCAAGTACATGCTAGGATAATTACTTGTATTATACCCCCCTAATACACCACGCTTACGTCTCCATTATCGACGATACCGAGATTGAGGGCGTTTTGGAGGGATAGCGGGGAGTAGCCGTCGATGAAGATTTTTTGTCCGTTAAGTTCGGCAATAGGCGTGTCAAAGTTGTCGAGGACGTAGAAAGCGTCGCTGATTTTGCAGAGTTTATCCGGCTCTGTATCTTTACGTTCTGATTGTGAATAAATCTTCACGTCGTTGATTTTGTAGAGTTTATCCGGCTCTATGGTTTCTATGGCAGAAGTAAGGGGCTGAGACGACGCACAGAGCAGATTATACAGTTTGTCCGAGCTTGTATACGCACCCGTATTTGCGACGTCCAGAACGCCGTTATTTTCGACGATTTTACGTTTTGGCTGGAGGGAGAAAACCTTATAGCCCGTGTCTATAGGCAAATCCGGATTTTCGGCGAGGAGTTTTGCGCCGGCGCGGTTGAGACGCTCTATGGTGATAGAGGATATGACGGGGGTTAGTCCGTTGTCTATGCAGAATTTATAAGCAGGCTTGCTCTTGTTAATCTCCTCATCCAACTGAGCCAGTATATATCTGCGATTGCCGCCGTCCTCTGCGTTTAGCTACATTACAGCGTCGCCCGTAGTGCCTGAGCCTGCGAAGAAGTCGAGTATTATGTCGTTTTCGTTATGTATAATAGATTTTATAATATTTTTAATTAGTTTTGTAGGCTTAGTGAATTCAAAAATATCAGGATTGTCAAAAAATTCTGTTATTTCTCTTTCGCTATCTTGGTTATCGCCCCATTCTAATAACAAATCTGTAATTGATTTACGCTTACCCAACTCTGTTTCTGATACATCACGTCTAAGACCAGAATTAGTGGTAATAAATAAAAGATTGTTTTTCATAAAATCATTTATACTATCTTGTGTTACTGAAAATTTAGCTATAACTTCAACATCATTTAGAATCTGCCCATTATCATATTTAACATCAGTTTTATATTCTACGTCCATTGTTTTTATAGTGTACTTTCCTGCTTTTAAAACACCACTACCCTCTTTTTTAATTCTAGTTCCTGATTTTAATATTCTTGATGAATACCCATTTGAAACATTGATAACTTTTTTAGTAAAATCAGAAGTACCTTCAATCGATAATTTTTCTAATTTATCAAATGATTTTGCATATACTAATATATACTCCATTATGCTTGCTGTATGTTTGGCTAAAAATGAGGGTTGTTTTTTTCTTTTCCATTTTAACATATCAACGAAGTTGTCTTCGCCGAAAATCTCATCGCAGAGTATTTTTAGGTTTGCCTGTTCATTATCGTCTATACTGATAAATATCACGCCGTCTTCACGCAGCAGCTCTCTAGCCAGCTTCAGGCGGGGATACATAAAACTCAGCCAGAACGAATGCGAGCGGGTGCCGTAGACATTGCTCAGGTAGTTTATCGTGTCGGGGTCAAGGTCAAACTCCTCCATCAGCTTTTCATAGCTGACTTTGAAGTTGTCCTTATACAAGAAGCTGTCGCTTTTGGTGTTATAAGGCGGGTCTATGTATATCATCTTGATTTTGTTTGTATAATTCTGTCTCAATATCTTCAGCACGTCCAAATTATCACCTCTGATAAGCACATTTTCCGTATCATCGAAGTTTTTGGATTGCTCATACTCCACACGCAAATCTTTCTCGGTGGGAATCTCGGCTTGCGCTTTTGCCAGCCCCTTCCCCGCAAATGTCAACTCATAACCTCTGTCATTCGCCGCAATACCCGACCGCTCCACAAAATCCGCAAGCGCGTTTATATCCAGCTGATTATCGCTGTTTACAATGTCGGGGATGAGGGCTTTGAGTTTGTCGATTTTTGCCTGCCACTCTATCGTCGGCAAGTCCCTAGTCTCGATTATCTTGAGTCCTTTTTCTCTAGCTTTTTGTTTGTCTATCATTTTGGTTGTCCTTTTGTTTCACTCTATTTTCGATTTCTTTTGCGCCTGCTTTCAAATCCAGCTGATATTGGATACTTTTTAATATATAATTAATGGTGTCCCATACTATCTCACACTCATCAAGAGTTACATCATCCGATTCTATCAAATTAAAATTATGTGTGGAGTTATTGCCTATAGTTCTTATACAGTCAAGTGAATCTTTAATATCCTCATCTATCTTTTTTAATTTAAATAGTTCTTTAATATTTTTTTTAAAATTTTTAATATTTTTTTTAAAATTTTCAGCAGGTTTCACGTTTTCCTCGTTTAACATATCATTAACCAAACTCTCCAAACACATACGCGAAAGTGTCAACGCAGCTCTAGGCGAATCGTTTGCTACAGCTAAAGATTCTCCAAACAATGTCTTTGATTTAGGATATTTATCTAACAATTTATGAGGCTCTTTATATTCCGACAGTTTGGGGCTTATAAGCTTGCTGCCCTCAAATACTAAGGTGGTATTGCAATGCTCACATCCATGTATTGATATAACTGCATTTATATTTTCTATTTCGCAACGCAGTTCTTCAGGCTCATGGTTTTCATAAATCTCACAAGTATGTGTATACAGATTATAGTACGGATTATAAAATATATTATATATCTCATTGCCATGCAAAAAATGTCTCCAATGTTCCCACTTTGATAAATCATTACATACTGGACAACGATAGAAAAACAATTCATCCCCAAAAATGCTAACGTCTAGATATATTTCCGGATTAATATATTGATATTTATTTTTCATTTTACTCTCCTCTCAAGTCTTCCAACAGACTCACTAACTCATATCTGTTGATTCGTTTTTTGAATGTAATATCGATGTCGGGCAGTTCTTCTTGCAGTTTGCTGAAAAACTTCTCGGCGTAGTTGATTTTCATCATTTCGTCCGGCGGTATATCGCTTTCGGAGTTGTAGCCTTTTGCCTCCACCACCAAAAACAGCGTCTTGCCTTTATCCGTCTGCATTAAATATGCGAAATCGGGATTATAGTGTTTATACGGCGTAGGAATGGATATGTCGGGAAGTTTGGCAAATACCGTGATTTTATAGTTATCGACTTCCTCTGGGTCGTTAATCACAATATCTCTTTCAAACTGTGAATCCCACACTATTTTATCATACAAAAAGCTGTCTCTCGGCACATCCTCCGCAATAAACCTGCCCAATCTACTCCTATCTATATATGTTCTGTAAGTGCCGTCATCATTGTGCAGGGCGGTGATTTCGGTAGTACCCTCCAGCTCATACTCAACGGAATGCAGCACGCCTTTATGCAACTCGTCTTTGACAAATTTCTTCAATAGAAATTTCGCCTCTCGGGGATTGTTGGAGAGTTTGGCTCTGTCGAGTTTATTAAACAACTTAATTGCAAACCCCAGCGGCAAATGCTCGTCTTTTATAAACTCAATCATAAATTTTTTATAGCGTTTATCCTGCAGAAATCTAATTTTATCTTGATTTTCTGTGGCTTTGTGTTCGACACGATTCAGCTGTGCGTTGTATTCTTTAATCTCAAATCTGGTATACACGGCTGGGATATTTTCAGCATTAAATTTTTTGGCTATCTCATCAATAATCACACCCTCATTAATATCGGTATATACGATTTTGGATTTGCGGTTTATTGTCTCCCACAGCTCTTTGAATAGCTC
>LNZQ01000178.1 GCA_002007315.1 Epulopiscium sp. Nele67-Bin004 | reverse complement strand
CAGTAAAGCAAGGTAAAAACACTGACACTTTTTTTTTAAAGAACAAAATCGTAGTTGCATAAACTATGTTTGAGGGTTTTTTTGTTTATTTGTTTTTTGTCTTTTTAAGTTAATGACCATTTGAACAGTGGAAAATCATTGCCCGTCTCCAGTGGTGACCAGGAAACACATGCAGTGTTGTTATCTGTTTAAAAAAATCTTTTTTTAATAATATATTCAATAAATATATAGGAACCATGGATTTATGAGAGTTTTTGTTCGATAAAGCATCCTTAGTTATAATCTACTTCAGGAAAAAAAGCTCTAAACTTAGCTCAAAATCTTTTTTAAAGGGATCTTTTCAGGTTAATCTTTTGTTCAAATTACAGGGATTAAGCCTGACAAGGTCAAATAAAGGACTTCTGATTTATAATACCTGATGGGAAGGGCTCCGATGGATTGAATCCTGCTAAAGTACCATGCAGAGTGGATGTGGGTGTACCAGACTGCATCCCTTTAGTAACCATTCACACGTTGCACCCTGAAAATTATACGGTAAAGCAGCAGACATCGTACCTATTTGGCAAAGAAAACATTCATCAAGCAATGGTAATAAACAAAGTTAAAATGCTTATATGTCTTTCAGTTAAATTTAAAATAAACCCAAAAGCCATAAGTATATATATGGTTAAAGTTATATGATTTAATAATGTAGTAACTTGTTTAATTATTTTTTTATTAAAATAATTATTTATACCGTGTAAGTACACTACTATTATATAAAATTCATTAGGTATCATCTTCATTATCCTGATTTCTAAATCCCTCATAAGTTCTAAAAGCTAATAAATATAACGCTTTTTCTATATCTGGATTCATTCTTCTCAATTCATCTGCGACAGTATCTTGTTGAGGTTTAAATTCTGGATTTTCAGCCAATATTTCATCTAGTATAATGGGCAACTGTTTGCATAATTTATAAAACGCTGTATCGTCTTTTGTAACTAGTGCATAGAATCTATCAATAGACATTCTTCTTATGCGGTCGTTTGACATTTTTTGATTTTGCACTCTGACATTCCAGACTATATCTTGGCTTTCCCTAGCTATCACTT
Organism: Epulopiscium sp. Nele67-Bin004; assembly: GCA_002007315.1. Next base: position 3,418 of record LNZQ01000178.1, on the reverse strand, counting down.
CGACTAAACAACATGTATTATTATGTGTTTTCAATACTTCATTCTGCATTTTCATATAGGTGGCTTGGCTTGCTGATGAGTTCATTGTGTTATGTTTATTTTTCAGCTCTATATGGTATTTTATATAGTTATCTGTATATATAATATCAAAACCTTTATTCGGCACTTCACAGTTTTTAATATATTTAAAAATATTTTGATGGAAGTAGCCTATTGCATTAACATTAGTTCTGTCTCTGTGCCTGAATATCTCATCATGTATAATTGTATCATAATCTTTATGGTATACCTTACTGTCAAACAATAGTTTGATTGGGTCTATAAGATTGCTATTAAATTTTTCAAGATTAATCGATTTTAAAGTTTCTTTATAATATTCTACTGTATGCTTTATATGCGCCTTTAAATCTTCACGGCTTATAAATTCTAAATCCCATTTCATAACACACCCTATACGAATAATAATTGTTCTTTTTCAGTTAATTCAATAACTTTGCCTTGAAGTGCATTGTATATAGATTCTCCAACGCATTTGCCTAAGTTTACAGGTACGGCATTGCCGATTTGTTTATATATATTGCTTGTTGTACCGCAAAACTCCCATGTGTCTGGAAATGATTGTATACGAGCATACTCTCTTGTGGTAAACGGTCTTGTTTCATCTGGGTGGCATCTTTCTGTTTGCCCTTGTGCCGGCGAACAAGTTAAGGTTAATGACGGTTCGTCCCATGATAAACGTCTGGCGATTCCAGTTCTGCCACCGCCTAAAAAGTAACTGCCTTTCATAAAATCACGAGCTATATCATCAGGCAAATCTCTCCAGCAACCGCCTGCGGGCACTAAGTCAAGAACGGATTTCTTTTTTTCTGGATATTTACTTCCTGCTGATTCTGGTACATCTTCAAGTATATCCCGCAAAACTGGTTTATATTGATGAGCATTAGGATAATTAAAAGTAATTGAATCTGTAAGGTCGTTTCTAACGCCGATTATAAATATTCTTTCTCTCTTTTGAGCCACTCCGTAATCCCATGCATTCAGCACTTTCCACTTCATCGTATAGCCCATATTTGTAAATACATCTATCATCGTTTGAAGTGTAGTGCCATTATTATGGGACACCAAACCTCTGACATTTTCAGCCAAAAACATTTTGGGTTTTAACTGCTCCAAAAATATTGCGTAATGATAAAATAAAGTGCCTCTCGTATCTTCAAGCCCCTTTTTCACACCAGCGTAACTAAAAGCTTGGCACGGATACCCGCCTGATAACAAGTCAAGCTCTCCCTTTTTTATATTGAAAATATCTTCCAAATTTTGGTCTGTTAATTTTGTTATGTCCGTTTCGAGAACATTCCATTCAGGTCTGTTTTGCCTTAACGTTGCACAAGCTGACTTATCTATTTCTACCAGTCCAATAGTTTCAAATCCCGCTTGCTCCAATCCTAAAGCTAAACCACCAGCACCAGCAAATAATTCTATTGATTTCACGATATAAATACCTCATGATTTATAATATACAACATTATATCACATTTTCGCAAAAAATGCAATCTAAATCGTGCACTAATTGACACTTTTAAACCACCTATACGCCGTTTTCTCCAGTCAATATAGGTATACACCCACAAACGACATTCACGACGCTGTATAGAGCGAAATCGATGATTTTCGGCTTAGTAGCTAAAAATGATTTGATACTGTGATGAGCTTTGCCACCGTTAAGCAAATAATAGCTATGAGATGATACCGAAATACGCTGTATACGGGCATGTTTTACACAAATCTGATAGATGATACACAATCGCAGTATTCAGCTGTATACAGCCTTTAAAACCGCTGTTCTTAAAATACGCACTCAAAACAACCACCTAATTTCACATAGCTATATGATACCTTTGTACCACTAGATTTCTGCGGATGAGCGTAAACGGTATTTTATACTGTTGAGCTTATCATATTTGCGATATTCAGACACCCCCACCACCATGCCTTGAGTTTTGCAAAAGCTCTCTATACCTATATACCCGCTAGAAAGCACCATATCATAGTTTTTTTTTAGGAACAAAAAAAACGTTTCGAGGATTTCTCTCCTCTAATCAACAAACTGCATAAATCCACTTATAGGAGTTCCGAATATGGATGACGAAGACGAAGAAGAAGCACGGGGACGCTGGACAAAGTACAGGCGTAGCAACGGCACATATTACGCAGACTTGACAAGAGCTGACGGAGAGTGTTAGCTCTTATTTACAAAGAGGAAAGTCGACAACCAATATAGCTATAATGATGCGGTTATATGCTGGTATAACACCGATTGAGATAAACACTTTAGAACTTAGTTATTTATTAAAGTTGATATAGAATAGGTTAAGGAATGGTTTAATTTGAAACTGCATTGAAATACTAGAACTAGATGTAATTGTATTCATATAACATAGTTATTTTATTACAAATACATTTTTACTTTATTGAAGAAATCAATGTTTAAATCTCTACATTCTTGTAATGAGTTTGGGTAGTTTTGAAACTCAACTATATCATGATATTTTCTCCACTCCATCAAATAACAAGGTGTATATTTAAAAGACATAAATTTACTATTAAAACCAATACTTCCGTCTTTATCAATCCATGGTAACACACAGTTCATCTCAACCTTTGCTATTGTTGCATCCTGGGAGTATTTTCACAGAAAACAGGATTGGTGTAATTTCAGAAAGGCACCACATGAGCTTCATTGTGAGCAGACACTCTTTTCATCACTCACTGAGAAATACAAACCACTGGCATGTGCACTTGAAAGAGAAAAGAGAAAACGCATCACAGCCTAATATATTCTTCCACTTACACAGCTGAAATTTTCCTCTAGTGCACCATTCAGAGACTGAAAAGCATCAAGGCGAGAGAGTCACTGTGCAAAATGATAGGAGCTGGAATAGATTCAGTGTTTAAAGTACTGCTGTCATCTCACACTGCGCCACAGCTGGAAGAGGGACTGCACACCTGTACTGAACAGTTCATAGAGCCATACAGACAGTTTTAATTTTATCCGTCTGGGTTTCAGAAAAATCCATCACTCTCTGAACTTTCTGTCACCATCCCAGCTTACTGTGAGTGAATGGAATTTCACCTGTAAAAGGTAAAGGTACTTTATTGGTCACATATACAGCGTACAATGGAATTTGGTCTCTTCATTTAACCCTTCCCTGAGGAGCAGCACCAACTCCAGATTCCAAGGGGCAGATTAAAACTCCACGTAGAAAGGTCCTGTCCCAGCTGGGAATTAAACCCAGGATTTTCTTGCTATGAGGTGTCAGTGCTGACTGCTGCGACACCGTGATGCTAATTTTGGACTACATTTCAATCCACAGCACCATGTCTTCACATGGAAAATATCCATGTTGTTATGTTTACT
>LNZQ01000177.1 GCA_002007315.1 Epulopiscium sp. Nele67-Bin004 | reverse complement strand
TGGCAAACAGGCGAACTTGGAAAAATTGACCTTGGTGGCGGTGGAACTATCGCTTATATCCTTGCACAATATGGCATGGATGTGATAGACTGTGGTGTACCTGTGCATAGCATGCATGCACCTTGGGAAATTACAAGCAAAGTTGACTTGTACGAAATGAGAAAAGCATACGTTGCATTTTTGCAAAGCGTATAAAATTTATTTTTGAGGAGAATAAAAATGGCAAATCCAATTATCAAAATCACAATGGACGATGGTAGCGAAATTACAGCAGAACTTTATCCAGCAATTGCACCAAAAACAGTTGCAAACTTTTTAAAACTAATTAAAGAAGGTTTTTACGACGGACTTACTTTTCACCGTGTAATCAAAGGGTTTATGATTCAAGGTGGCTGTCCAGATGGAAACGGAATGGGTGGACCTGGGTATCACATTGAGGGAGAATTTTCAAACAACGGTTTTGAAAACGACCTAAGCCACACAAAAGGTATTTTATCTATGGCTAGAGCACAAGATCCAAACTCAGCAGGTTCTCAATTTTTCATTATGCATGAATATTCACCACATTTAGATGGTTCATATGCCGCATTTGGAAAAGTGACAGAAGGTCTTGATGTTGTTGATTATATCGCAAACACAAAAACAAAACGTGGCGACGCACCAGCATCTCCAATTGTTATGAAAAAAGTTGAAGTAATAAGCGAATAATATGTAGGGGTGAGGTTAATGAGTTTTATTGATTTTCATTGTGATACTGCAAGTTTAATTTATGAAACAGACGATAACCTTTATCAAAATACATTTCACATCGATATTACAAAAATGGAAAAGGCAAATTATTTAGCTCAATGGTTTGCCTTTTTTATACATTTAAAACAAGTTGAAACTGCTGGCACGACAGCATTTGAACTGTATAATAATATGTATAATTATTTTGTTAATCAAGTGAAGTGTAATAGTGATAAAATTGAAATTGTACGTACATACAATGAGTACGAAAAAGTTAAAAACAGCGGAAAGCTATCAGCATTTTTGTCTATAGAAGAAGGCGAAGTTGTTGCGGGGGGGCTTGATAAAGTTGATAAAGTTGAAGAAATGGGCATTCGCCTTATGACGCTAACTTGGAACTTTTCAAACTCACTCGGTCACCCACACACGATAAATAAAGGACTTAAACCGTATGGCAAAGAAGTTGTTGATTATTTAAATAGCAAAAAAATACTTGTAGACGTAGCTCATTTATCTGTTGAAGGTATTGATGATGTATTAAAAATTTCAACAAAGCCAGTTGTAGCCTCGCATTCAAATGCACGTGGCAAAAAGTTGCATAGCCGAAATTTAACCGATTTGCATATTAAAAAAATTGCAAACAGTGGCGGCATCATCGGGGTGAATTTTTATAATAATTTTATTAATGATAAAAAAGTTACAAAAGTGGCAGATATTGTGGCTATGGCTGATTATATATACAAAGTTGGTGGCAGTGACGTTGTTGCACTAGGAACTGACTTTGATGGAATTGATTGCAAACTTGAAATAAAAAATTGCTCAGAAATGACAATATTACAAAATGCATTAGTTAAACAGTTTGGCACGGAGCTTGCAGAAAAGTTTATGTACAAAAACGCTGAAAGATTAATACAAGAAAATTTATAGTCCTACGAATAGTAGGGCTTTTTTTGTATCACAATATTAAAGAAGGGAGTGATTTAATGATACCAGAAATACACTTGCTAGAAAAATTTGATAGTTTTGCGATTGATGTGGGGGAAATAGATGTAAACATAGTTGCAGGGGACGAATATTCGTTGGCTATAAAAAGCAATCTTGAAACTCACAAAGTGGCGATAAAAAATGCTGATGATATGCTTGAAGTGACGGATATTTCTAAAGATACGGGAGGAGATATTTCATCTAAGCTTGCAAAATTTTTGGGGGAGGACGCAGAAACTGAAAAAAGTGATGACTATACAAATATTACGCTAACTGTGCCCACTGCAAAAACGTTTGATGAAGTTAAAATAAATATTAAAAGTGGCAATCTTAATATGGATAAAATACATTCAGATGATATACGGCTTGACGTTAAATCAGGTGAAATAAATAGCAAAAGCCCTTACAACAATTAAGTTGTAGGGGCTTGTATTATTTATTGCTAAAAGTTGCTTCTTTTGTGATTTCATCAAACGAAACGTCTAAATCTAATGCTGCCGCTATGTAACTTATAGGGGCATATGATCTGCCATCAACTATTTGCATCGGTTCGTCCATAGCGATAAATTCCCCATTGTCAAACCAAATATATTTGTCGCCACTTGATAACATAAGTGTTGTATCATCATAGCGAATAGCAACTTCACCATCATCAAATACAATGTGGTCGTCATCTATTCCTAAAAACATAGCAAGGTCACGAACCCCAACCATACTGCGTCCTGTCGATGATATATATGGCATGCTCGTTGTTGCTATATCTGTGCCGTTTAGTGTAACAAGACCTGTAGTAAAGTTTAAGATAGCTTCTACTTCTGAATTTGCTGATATTGGATGTGCTGATGCGCTTGTTGTAACTAGTGCTACAGCTAATAAGTTTGCCGCTATTTTGGCTTTTTTATCGTTATTACTTTTGTAGTACATATTGTATTTTCTTCTCATATTAATTATCTCCTTTTAAAATCTGCACGAGCATAACATATTTAATCTTATTGTATCTTATAATTAAACATATTGTCAATACTTATACAGATTTGGAGAATATTAATATTTTTTTGTACTTTGTTAACTTATTTTTTCGATGTTATTAACTTGTTTAAGGTTAAGTCCAATCCTAGAAACTCTGATATTTGTTGATATTCATTGTAAGATTGTTCGTTTGGCTGTGGTTTATCTAAAATAGCACGAATTAGCGTGTTTTTTGGCGTATGTTCTGTGTCAATAAACTCAATAATATTAACTTTGTATCCAACTGACTCAAGGAGAACCCCTCTAAGCCCATCTGTTATGTGTGATGCAAGTTTTTCTTTTAGTATGCCATGTTTTAAAATAGGTGAAAATACATCATTTTTAATTTGTGTATAACACTCGTTGTGGCAACAAGGTACAGCAAGTATAGCTTTTGCGTGCCAGTCGATAGCTTTTGATAGTGCCATATCTGTTGTGGTGTTGCAAGCATGTAGCGATATAACGATATCAATTTCTTTGTCAGTAGTATATTGTCCGATATCTCCAACTTGAAAATTTAAGTTGTTATAGCCAAGTTCGTCACTAAGGTTGTTGCAAAACTCTATTACATCTTTTTTTAGGTCAAGACCGACAATGTGGGCGTCTTTCTTTTTGATAGCCGTAAGGTAGTGGTATAGAGCAAACGTTAAATAAGATTTTCCACAACCAAAGTCTATTATGCGATAAGAAGGCAAGTTAAGCGTATCAACAATGTTACCTATAATTTCGATATATTTATTAATTTGTTTGTATTTGTCGTACTTAGAAGGCTTGATATTGCCTTTTGCGTCCATAAGTCCTAATTTGGTCAAAAAATGTGATGAGCTGTCGGTATCAAGTACATAATTTTTTTTGTTGTTATGCGACAAATTAGTGCCCAGTGTTTTGGTAGCAGGTTTACTTTTTATATTAGCCTCACCTTTTTTGTTTATTAGACAAACGTAGTCTTTTTTTGTAGTAAAAATTTGTATTTGCTTAAAGTTTGTAGTTTGTGAATTTAGAAACTTTTCGATATCATCTAAATTAACGTTTGTGTGATGTGCTTTATTATTGACAATAATCTCAAACTGAAATAAATACTCTTCCTTTACAATAGTAGGCGTAAGTGTAATTTTGGTACAATCAGCTTTTTTTCGCATGTTACTCCAATGTGCCGAAATCAAATTTTGCTCATTAAATGCGTCTTTTAATATTAATAATAATTTTTCCATAGTTAATTCTCCATTTATTTTTCTAAAGTATACCCATTTTTCTAAAAAATAATTAATCTTCTTAGTTGCAACACGATATAAATTAAAGTATAATACATAATATGAAACAATGCAAAAAGAAAACCTTTGGAGGGTAACTAATGGATCAACAAAACATGGACTTAGAAGAAGTTATTATACTGACGATAAATTTTGAAGGTAAAGTTATTTCGGCAAATCAATATGCTAAAAACCGACTTAAACTAGATGATGCTGATTTTTCTACAAAAAATATAGTAAAATTTGTAACAGAAAGTGATAAGCCAAAAATTAAAGAAATTTTGCATAAAGCATCTCTAAATAGAACAAAAAATAGTATAGATTTAACTTTTGAAGTAGGGGAGGGGCAACAAATATACACTGTTTGTACTTTAGACCCCAATATAAATACTAAACAAATTGAACTTACAGCTATAGATGTCAAAAAATATAATTTGACACCTAGAACAACTAAATATCTAAAAAAATTGCATACAGCACTTGAAGAAAAAAAGTTTAGATTGGAAAGGGCGCATAAAAAATTAATAAATAATTTGCCGATGGAATCGGATATATTTGACGCTATAGATAAAATACCAGACCATATGATGACTATTATGTGTAAATATAATATTAAAAAACGAGAATTAAGCAGTGTAAAAGTATCAAGTGCAGTAGAAAATTATAATTTTATATCTGCGGGCTATCAAGGCATAATTGATAGAAACATGTTTGACACACGTACATGGGCAAAAATCCACCAAAGTCATCAGCAGGGATTACATTCTTTAGACACCGAATATAAACTTGAAGGCAAATACAACCACCCTTACAATGGTCCAGTATGGGTCTACATTATAGTTAAATATATGGCATCACAAGAACAAGACATGGTTAATGTAGTTATATCAATTGTAGATATTGATAGCGAAAAAATGACTGAGGAGCATATGTTAAAAACTTTGTATGACCCTCTAACGGAAACGCCTAACAATGATTATTTTGTTAGATATTTTAGGGAACATCGCACTGAAAAAATGACTTTAATATATTTTGATCTAGATAACTTTAAATTTGTAAATGATTCATTTGGTAGAAAATATGGTGATTACACACTTAGGGAAATTGTTGATAGAATAAAAAGTATCGAAAATGATAAATTTATTATAGGTAGAATTAATGCCGATGAATTTATTGTAATTCTTGAAGATGTAACTACTAAAGAAGAAATTAAACAATTTATGGCTACAATGGGTGAAGTATTTTCAAAAACATTTAGTATACAAGGCATAAATTTTGGGCTAACGTATAGTGCGGGTGTAGCTGTATATCCAAAAGATGGAACGGACTTTGAAAGCTTATTTAACAATGCAGATATAGCTATGCACAAAGTTAAAGAAGAAGGAAAACGAAACTATACTTTTTATCACCCAAGTTTTAGACACAATATACTCGAAAAAATGTATATGGAAAGCGATTTAAGAGAAGCATTAAAACGTGGTGAATTCACTTTATATTATCAACCACAAGTAAATATAACCAATGGGAGAATTAGAGGTTTTGAGGCGTTAGTGAGATGGATAAAACCAGATGGGCGAATAATACCACCATTTAAATTTATTACTAGTGCTGAAGAAACTAGACTTATGATACCTCTGGGGGAATGGATTTTTAGGGAAGCATGTTTATTTATTAACAAACTTAAAGTGCTTGGATACGATGATCTGCACATAGCTATCAATATATCAGGTGTGCAAATAGCCGATGATGATTTTATTGACACTATGACTGACATTATAAAAGATGTTAAGGTAGATACTAAAAATGTGCATTTAGAAATTACAGAAACTGTTTTGATGACGGATTTAGCTACAAATACAAAAAAAATCAAACAACTTCAAGATATGGGAATTCTTATAGCATTAGATGACTTTGGTGTGGGCTATTCTTCATTAACATATTTAAAACAGTTTCCTATTGATATACTGAAAATAGAAAAAGCGTTTGTTGATGATATAGGAACACATAGAAAAAATTTGGTAGGTTCTATAATTAATTTAGGACATGAACTTGATTTAGAAGTTGTCGCCGAGGGAGTAGAAGAATCAGACCAATTACAATATTTAGTCCAAAATAATTGTGACATACTGCAAGGGTATTTAGTTAGTAAACCAATGCCAGAAGCAGATGTACTTGAATTTTTAGCTAGGGAATATTAGGAGGGATTTTGCTTGGATGCTACGTTATATAACGAACATGACGTAATAATTATAGTGAAGATGCAAGGTTTAAGTTATAGTATTATAAGAGATAAAAATGATTATTTTAGTGGTCAACTGCCGCCAAAAGGACACTTAAATGCTATAATCAGATATGAGGAAAAACGATATCCAGGCTTTGGAATTAGAAAAATAGCAAATCATCTAACAAGAGAGAGTAGACCTAAAATTTATATACACTTAGAAAACGAAGTTGAAAAATATCAGCTACAATTTGTATATGACGAAATGGAAGAGGCTTATATAATTTTTATTGATGAGATATTTAACATATCACAAACTTTTTTTAGTGATGATCCAGAGCAAGATAAACAAAACAAAAGTTTGATGAGTATGGTAACTAAGTTTTCTAAAAACTCGTTTTTTAAATATGATATAGCTACACAAACTTTTACATTTTATGAGGATTTGATGTTATCAATACCTCGTGTAAAAGTTACTGTGCCATCATTATTAAAATCAGATGTCGTAAGATATGATAAAGAATTATTTGAAAGTTTTATTAACAACATGGATAGTGGCAAAATTGAGCCATTTGAATTTAGAATGAAATTTAGGCAACAACACTACACCTGGTATCGCATTTACTACGAAGTTGAGTTTGACTATAGTCAGTTGCCGTTTAGACCAAAGCAAGCAGTAGGGGTACTTAGTAATATAAATAGCGAAGTAAATTACAAAATTAAAGCTGAGCGTGATTTGCTTACAAAATTATATAACAAAATAACATGCGAAAGGCTTATAGAAGAATTTGTAAAACAATTTACTACAACCAGCTATTTAATATTAATAGACGTAGATAATTTTAAAGCTATAAACGATAATTTAGGGCATCAGTTTGGTGATGACGTTCTAAAAGAGTTGTCAACTTGCCTTGCTGAATCGTTTAGAGCAAGTGACATTGTAGGTCGTATTGGGGGAGATGAATTTTTAGTATTTATGAAAAATGTTGATAACCCCGATGTTCTAGTAGAGAGGTTAGAACAAGTAAGAAAGTTGTTTAAGCGTGTATATTTTGATGATTTTGTAGAACATCAAATTTCTAGTAGCATAGGAGTTACAAGATTTCCGCAAGATGGTTTGACGTTTAAGGAGCTGTATGAAAAAGCTGACGTTGCAATGTACCGAGCAAAGCAGTTAGGCAAAAATCAAGTGATTATGCATGATGAGTCGCTTCAAGAAAAAGCTGACAAACTTAATATTAATCATTTTGCTCATATGCGACGAATATCATCACAATTTATTGATATAGATATTTGTTTTAATTTATTTGAAGTGTTGTACAATGCTCAAGATATATATTTAGGGCTTAACAAAATTATAAGCATTATAGGTACAGCTTATGACATTGATAGATTTTATATATATCGTATTAATAACGACGCTAATACATCTGAAAAACAGTTTGAATGGACGGGGCATAAATGTTGTAGTAAAGCTGTACCAGTTGTTACAGATTTAAAATATTTAAAACCTTTATTTGAGAAATATGATGAGGGTGGAATATTATATTTTGATACGTCTATGAATTTACAAGATAAATTTTGGAAGTCTATTCCAGACAAAGGAATAAAAGCTATGTTACAGTGTTCCATGAAAATTGATGAAAAAATGACGCTAATAATTGGATTTGACAGATACA
>LNZQ01000176.1 GCA_002007315.1 Epulopiscium sp. Nele67-Bin004 | reverse complement strand
GAAGTTGTTAGGCAACTAAAATATAAGTGCGAAATGTATTTTATAAATTTTGTTGTAGCAGATAGATGGTTTCCATCATCAAAATTATGTAGTAAATGTGGTAATAAAAAAGTAGATTTAAAGCTAACAGATAGAATTTATAAATGTGAATGTTGTGGATTAGTGATAGACCGTGACTTAAACGCAAGTATAAATTTATCTAACTACTAGTACCTATCGATACTGGGGAAGTTAAGCCTGTGGAGAGTTACATCAAATGTTATTAAGGGGAAAGTGCTGAGGACAGACTCTATGAAGCAGGAAGATGCAAGACGAAAAATCTAATAGGTATAAGTCGCATCACAGTAGAAATATATAGATTATGTTAGATTTATATATATTTTTCGTATCGGGAACATAGGGGCGATTGTCCTAAGCAGTATAGTTACGCTAATATTGTTATATCCCTTGGTTATGCAAACGATTACTGTTGGGACATACATTGCACTTGTTAAGGCGATATATGATTTTATCGAAAGCATTTCGTGGCAGTTTGTTATGCTAATAAAAAACTTTATATCAAACAAATTGTATTTAAAAGATATAACAGAGTTTTCAAAGCTTGAAAAGGTGGAAAATATTTTAAACCCAATAGATACAAGTGTTAAGCAAACAGTAATACAAAAAATCGAGTTTAAAAATGTTACTTTTGTATATCCTAATACAACCAAAAAAATATTAGACAACTTCACAGCAACTATGTATGGCGACAAAAAATATTCAATTGTTGGTGCAAATGGTTGTGGAAAAACAACGTTGGTGAAACTGCTAACAGGCTTATATGAAGATTATGATGGAGATATTTTAATAAATGGCGTGGAAATTAGAGATATAAAAAAAGAGCAATTGAAAGCATACTTTGGTATCGTATATCAAGATTTTAGCAAATATGAAATATCTATCAAAGATAATTTGTTGATAGAAGACCCAAAAAGCCAGCAAGCATTAGACGTTTTAAAACAACTAGGGCTTGATGAATTAATAGGCAATCTTGAAAACGGATTGGACACACCACTTGGAAAACTAGACAACAACGGAATAGATTTGTCTGGGGGACAATGGCAAAAAATCGCAATAGCAAGAACACTAATAAGTGGTTCGCCAATAAACATTTTAGACGAGCCAACTCATTCTTTAGACCCGATAAGCGAAGTAAACTTGTACGCTATGTTTAAAAGTATCATGAACGAAAAATTTACAATATTTATAACACATAGGCTGGGTGGGGCGAAGCTTGCTGATGAAATAATCGTGATAAATAAAGGTAAAGTTGCCCAGCAGGGGACACACCAAAACTTATTAAATTTAGGTGGGCAATATGCCAAAATGTTTGAGGCACAAAGGAGTTGGTACGATGAAAACTAAAATAATACAATTAAGCATAAAAGAAACATTTGTTGCCTCAAAACAAATATTTATTGGAGTGTATAGTTGCTTTTTGTTGGGTGGTATTTTAAAGGCGATGCCTATAATGCTTATACAGCAATTGTTTGATGAAGTGACGCACATTAATGATAACCCTGAAGTGTTGCACAAAGTATTTTTTATAATAGCACTGCTTTTTGCAACAAAAGTAGCTATACAAATTTTATCATCTGTTGGAGATTATTTGTATGAAAATCAAGATTTGGTTGTGGCTCACAATCTCACAAAAGGTTTAAATGATAAGCTGAATAAAATATCGCCAGTGTTGTTTGAAGATAAAAATTTTTTGGAGCAAAAAGAAAAAGCATACGAGGGCATTAGATGGGTGCGAAAGCTTGCTGACACTATGCTGATGATATTATTAAACTACGTGCCAAGCATTATAGTGCTAACAATTTATTTGTATCAAAGCCATAAGTTGCTGCCTTTGTTGCTGATATTTATTTTTATTCCAGTTATTTTGGTGCAAAAGATCCAAGTGAAATCATACACAAAATTGGAAGACACTTTGACGCCGATAAACCGAAAGTCAGAAACTTACACAAAGTATATAACGAATAGAACACATTTTAAAGAAGTTCGCTCTCTTGGACTGTACAGATATTTCAAAAACAAACTAGTTCAAACGTTGCAAAATAGAAACGCAGAATTTTTGAAAGTTGAACTTGCAAGCCAAAAGCTAACGCTAATTACAAAATTTATCTCGCTATGTGGATATATGGGAATACTTATATTTTTGTATGTTTTGGTGCAAAGGGGAGATATTAGCATCGGATATTTTGCAGGGATTTTTACGGCGTTGCATGGCTTGTTCAATATGATAGAAGCTTTGGTTTATCAGATGGTGGGGGACACCTCAAAAGTGGTAGGTAAAATCAACAACTATTTTGAGTTTAAAAATTATCCCGAAATACAAACTATGAGTAAAAAATTAGAAACATCTATAAGTATAGATATGCAAAACGTATCTTTTAGTTATCCAAATAGCGACTACAAAGCTTTGGACAATGTGTCGTTAAATATTGGAGATAAACAAACTGTTATTATTGTTGGTGAAAATGGCTCGGGCAAAACAACGCTTGGCAGGTTGATAGCAGGACTATATAAACCAACTGATGGACACATTATGTACAACAACTTGGAATTAGATAAAAACGAATTTTTGCCTATCAAAAACATGTCTGCAGTGTTTCAAAACTTTGGTAAATACCAAATGACACTAGAAGAAAATATTCATCTTGGAGAGGTGTTGCCAAACAAAACGGTTGCAAACATTTTAGAACAAGTTGATATATCGCTTGACAAAAAAACTTATCCCCAAAATGTAGACACATTGCTGTCAAGGGAGTTTGGCGGAGTTGATATATCGGGAGGACAGTGGCAAAAAATAGCGATAGCACGGGCGTTTTATAAACATAGTGATTTGATATTTTTAGATGAGCCGACATCGGTTATAGATCCACTTGAAGAAAGCAACATGTATAACAAATTTAAAGAGCTTGTGGCAGATAAGACAGCGATTATCGTTACACATAGAATGAGCGTGGTGAAAATGGCTGATAAAATCGTGGTTATGAAAAACGGAAAAATTTTGGACGTTGGACAACATGAAAATTTGCTGGAGCGTTGTGCTTATTACAAAAAGTTGTGGTTGGCACAGCAGGAGCAATATCAAAGCTAAAACTGCCTGTATTTTTATCTGCAGTTTTTTGTGTTATACTATAACAAATTGTATGGAGGTGGTTGTTATGTATATCAATACACAAGAGGGATATCAGCTTTTTTTGAGTTTGGCTCAAAGCAATTTTTTTGTTGATAAGTCATTAATTTTAACAGAGATTAGCAATCGAATAGATAGAGATGGACGATATTTATGTGTTACACGTCCAAGACGATTTGGCAAGTCACATATAGCTTATCTAATTGAAAGTTATTTTAGTAATGAAGTAGATACAAAACTAATATTTGATAAACTAAAAATTTCTAAAACTTCTCATTATACAAGTTTTTTGAATAACTACAATGTTATGAGATTAGATTTTTCGCATTTTAATAGAGAGATAAATTCGTATGAGGACTATATATCATATATTGATAGCTATCTAAAAAATTATTTAATTGCGATATTTCCAAACAAAGATTTTAGTAAGTATGAAAGTTTGATAGATATGCTATACCTGTCAGAAGAAAAGTTTATATTTATATTTGATGAGTGGGAATACTTATTTAATCAAAATTTATTTCCTGAAAATCATAATGCATTTTTAGAGTTTTTAAGAAACTTACTAAAAGGCAGGGCTTATGTGGCACTTTGTTATATGACGGGGATATTGCCTATAAAAAAATATTCAAATACTTCAGCTTTAAATATGTTTGAAGAATTTACATTTTTGAATGATACCATTTTTAGTGAGTATTTTGGATTTACCGAAGAAGAGGTAAAATCTTTGTGTGTAAAACAAAGCACCTTATCATATAATGAGGTTGCAAGTTGGTATAATGGATATAGTACAAAACGAGGCAAAAAAATATTTAATCCTAGAAGCGTAAAACTTGCTCTAACTAATAGTGATTTACAAAGTTATTGGACGAATACAGGCTCTATGATAGAAATAGGGAAGATGCTTAAATTTAACACTCTTGAAGTACGTGATGATATAATTAAAATGTTAAATGGCGAAGAAATTCGTATTCTTATAATGGATGACTTTAGAGGTGGCACAAAAACTTTAACCAGTAAAAAAGAAATTTATTCGGCAATGATAACTCTAGGATTTTTATCATATTCAAATTGTGCAGTGCGTATTCCTAATAGGGAATTAATGATGGAGTTTGAGAAACTAATAATTGATGAAAGTTTTGGTGAGTTGGCTCAAATCATAAAAAATTCTCAAGATATGTTAGATGCTACTTTAGCTCAAGATTGTGATAGAGTAGCTAGTATTTTGCATGATATTCACAATTTAGAAATCCCGATTTTAACATACAACAATGAAAATAGTTTGTCTTGTGTTTTAACGTTAGCATATTTATCAGCTAGAGATTATTATAGAATTGAACGAGAAGAAAAGAATGGAAAAGGCTATGTGGACTTTATATTTTATCCAAGATTTGATAACTTTGTCCCAATTATAATTGAATTAAAAAAAGATGCATCACCTGATATTGCTCTTGGGCAAATAGTAGAAAAAGAATATGCTAAAAAGCTAGTTAAAGAATTTAAAAGTGAGATATTAATAGTAGGAATTAATTATACAAGTGGGACAAAAGAGCATACTTGCAAAATGGAAATGATAACAATTTAATAGCACTGATAACACTAAGGATATGCATACATTGGCATATCCTTTTATATATTATAAGGAAGAAATACAACACTAATCTAATAAATTTTGGATAAATGGCTATATTTGCGAAAATTTGTTATAAACACTTCAAACCAAACAAGTTTTAGGGTATAATTATAGTAAAACTATAACGTTATTTATGGCGTGGAAAGGATAGATTATGTTACCAGAACTTATAGGCTTAATTTTAATATCTGTACTTATTACGGCAGTTATGACAACTGGAATTGTTGCTTCAACCGTTAAAATCATTGAACACAAGCGATACTCAAATAAAATACTAGTATTGGAACAACAACTTTCAAGAGCAAAAGAAAAAACTTCTCAAAGCCAATCGCAACAAACTTGTTCAACTCATCATACAATAGTACCAAAAACAGATAAACCAAATTATAATGTAACGTTGTGGCAACCTGAAGGGGGCATACCAAAAAGTCAATTAGAGCCATATGATTTCAATAAGCTTGTTGAAATAGTACCAAAACCAACTGTTGTATCTATCGAACATGGCGAAAATCAAGCTAGTGTTACATATATAGATTACACTCAATATAGTGTATATATCTCACAGCAGGGAGTCAAAAAAATAGTACCATTTTCCGCATCAAAGCCAAACTACAAAGTTGCAATGGTGGATAATGACAATAAGTTGCCATTTGAGGAAGTTGCTCCAAGAAGTTTTTCTTACGTGCAAGATTTGGTTACAAATCCGCCAGCAATTGAAGTGGAAGATGTTGGAGGAGAAATGCGAGTTGTAGCCATAACATACTACGGATATAAAATTATTTATCCAAAAACAAAAGGCGGAAAAGTTAAATACGAAAAAAAATAGGGCGACTTTCAATTTTTCGCCCTATTTTTGTGTTTTATAGCAATCCGTATTCAATCATTACTTCTCTAAGATGTTCAAGATTTTTTTCTTCCATAGGCACTATAGGAAGTCTACATTCACCAACATTCATTCCCATCATATTTAACCCCGCTTTTGTTGGAGCTGGATTTGACTCCGAAAACAATGCTTTAACAAGTGGTAAAGTTTTTAGCTGTAATTCTCTACTAAGGTCGATGTTTCCGTGAATAAATGCCTCATATATCATATGCGTATCTCTTGGAATAAGGTTTGCCATAACAGAAATAACCCCTTTTGCACCATAAGATAAAGCAGGTAAATATACAGGGTCATCACCAGTAAACACGCTAAAATCTTTTGGGCAAACTCTCACAAGCTCTGCAAGTTGACTAAGTACACATTCTTTAATTCCTACGATATTTGGTATCATAGCAAGGTTTTTAGTTGTTTCGACGTCAAGGCTAACAACAGTTCGACCTGGAACATTATATAAAATAATTGGTGTTTTTACAGCATTTGCTATCGTTTCAAAGTGAGCATATATGCCACGTTGCGTTGGTTTGTTGTAATATGGAACAACACTTAAAATTCCATCAACTCCAATAAACTCGACAAACTTGCTAAATTCTACAGCACTTTTTGTGTTGTTGCTACCCGCCCCAGCAATTACTGGCACACGTCCGTGAACTTTGTTAACAGTAAATTTTATAACTTGCTGTTGCTCAAGTAAAGACATAACAGGTGTTTCTCCTGTTGTCCCACATATTATAATTGCATCTATATTATTACCTATTTGAAATTCAATTAATTCTCCTAATTTGTCATAATCAACGCCTTTGTCGTTAAATGGCGTAATTATTGCAACTCCTGCACCACTAAACATAAAAATTCCTCCTTAAAATTCTGCTATTACAATTATACTCCTATCATCTAATGTATGCAATAGTATAGTAGGAAGAGTATGTTCAAAATCATGAAAAATTTTAAAAATAAAGAGGATAATATAGTCATAGTGTAGTATAATATACTTGAGAGGAGTGAACTATATGAAATATAACGTAACAACACGAAATACGGAAATGACTGAAGGGTTAGAAAATGCGGTTGAAAGCTCAATTGCAAAACTTGACAAATACTTCAATGATACGACTTTGATGCATGTAACATTAACAGTAGAAAAACAACGTCACATTGTTGAGATGTCAATTCCTTTTAATGGACAAACTTTACGTTCTGAAGTTGAAGGTGAAAACATGTACAAAATTTTAGATAATGCGGTAGACACACTTGAAAAGCAAGTACTACGTTTTAAAAACAAGCTACGCACAAAAATCAGACATGCAGAAGCACCAGCTTTCAGTGCAGATTTTATGGATATGGCAGAAGATGACCAAGATGACGTTATAACTATAAACAGACGCAAGAAATTTGCAATTAAACCAATGAGTGCAGAAGAAGCAGTTATGCAAATGGAACTTGTAGGTCACAACTTTTATGTATATTTAGATGGAAAAACAGAAGAAGTAAACGTAGTTTACAAACGCAAGAACAGTAGCTACGGCTTAATTGAGCCAAGCTTAGATTAGAGGGTAAAGATATTTATATAATTTTGGAGGGGAAAGCGATGAAAAAACAATTCGATTTATTAGCTTTAGGAGAAATTTTATTAAGATTATCACCACCTAGATACGAAAGAATGACTAGAAGTGACTCTTTCGACAAACAGGTTGGTGGAGCAGAGCTAAACGTAGTTAGTGGTGTAGCACAAATGGGACTTAAAACAGGAATAATCTCAAAAGTTCCACAAAATGACATTGGAGAATTTGCAAAAAACAGAATCCGTTTTGTTGGTGTAAGTGATGAGTTCATGTTATATGACGCAGACCATGACGCAAGACTTGGTATATACTTCTACGAAAATGGAGCATATCCAAGAAAGCCACGTATTTGTTATGACAGACAAAATTCATCTATGCTAAAAATTACTGCTGATGATTTTGAACCAGAAACTTATTCATCTGCAAGATGTTTCCACACAACTGGTATAACTATGGCATTAAACCAAAATTGTAAAGAAACAACTATTGAAATGATTAAACGTTTTAAAGAAGAAGGAACATTAATTTCTTTTGACGTAAACTTTAGAAGTAACTTATGGACTGGCGATGAAGCTCGTGACTGTATCAATGAGATACTTCCATATGTTGATATCTTCTTCTGTTCAGAAGACACTGCACGCCTAACATTTAATAAAACTGGCGACGTTAGAGAAATTATGAAAAGCTTTGCAGACGAATTTAACATTGGTATAGTTGCGTCAACTCAAAGAATTGTACACACACCAAAAGTTCATACATTTGGCTCACTTATTTATGAAGCAAAATCAGACACTTATTTTGAAGAAGCTCCATACAGCAATATTGACGTTGTTGATAGAATTGGTAGTGGAGATGCCTACATTTCAGGTGTTTTATACGGTCTACTAAAATATGATATGGATTGCCAAAAAGCAGTTGAATTTGGAGATGCATGTGGAGCAATCAAAAATACAATTCTTGGTGATATGCAAGCATCAAATTCAGACGAAATCAAAACAATCATTGATAGCCACTTATCTGAAGGTGGAGATTTGGAAATGGTTAGATAATTTTTTTATTGGAGGAAATCATGAGCACACCAACGCCACATAATAAAGCGAAACTTGGAGAAATAGCAAAAACCGTTTTGATGCCAGGAGATCCGTTAAGAGCGAAATTTCTTGCAGAAACATATCTTGACGACGTAGTTATGTATAATGACGTACGTGGTATGTACGGTTATACAGGAACTTACAAAGGAAAGAGAGTATCAGTTCAAGGACACGGAATGGGAATTCCATCAATCGGAATTTACACGTATGAACTATACAATTTTTATGAAGTTGAAACTATAATTAGAATTGGGTCAGCAGGAGCAATTGATGAAAGCTTGCACATTGGTGATATTGTTATCGGAGTGGGGGCTTGCACAAACTCTACGTACGAAGAACAATATAACTTGCCAGGCAGATATGCACCTATTGCCGATTTTGATTTAGTAAGAAAAGCAGTGGAAAAATCAGAAGAACTAGGCTACACATACAAAGTAGGAAATATCTATTCAAGCGATACTTTTTACGATGATGCACAAGCTCTACGTGAGTGGCAAAAAATGGGCGTACTTGCTGTTGAAATGGAAGCAGCAGGACTGTATATGAATGCAGCACGTGCAGGCAAAAAAGCACTAACGATATGTACTATATCAGACTGCCCATTCACAGGTGAGGCGACAACTTCAGAGGAGCGTCAAACTAAGTTTACACAAATGATGGATGTTGCTCTATCTTTAATAGAATAATACACGAAAAAAGGGACGACTTATAAGTTGCCCCTTTTTTGTTATGCAATAATTTCGTAAAAATATGGATTTGTAATATTCGTATTTTGTGCAAAGCTTGAATAAATATACAATTGATATGCAAGATATATAGTATCTTCATAAGTAAGTACATCTTGTGCCAAAATATTGCGTGCACGTTCAATATGGTATAGAGGACCTGTCAATATATCGTTAGGCAAATTTAAATCTCTAATTATTTGAGCTGCATAATCACCTGTAAGTATTGAATTAGCTTGGCTTAGGGGGCTTGTATCGTCTAAAAATATATTTATACCAAGCGT
Organism: Epulopiscium sp. Nele67-Bin004; assembly: GCA_002007315.1. The sequence continues at coordinate 14,513 of LNZQ01000176.1, read as the reverse complement.
ATTTTGCAACAATGTAGCAAAATCTTTTCCTGTAGTTGGTGCATTATATAAGTCAGTTGTAGCTTTAATAAAGCCAAGTTTTGATGCAGCTGTTATATAAGGTAATGACCAGTCTGAATTTGAAATATTTCTAAGATAAATTTCCCCGTCAACTTCAAAGTTTTCAAAGTTTGTACTACCATATTCAAACAATTTGTTTATGTCAACATATTGATTTCCAGATGTACTTTTTAATACAACTGCAACAAGTGAAATATTATCGTAATCAGCTTGTGCAACTAATGTTAAACCAGCAGGGGTATGATAACCAGTTTTTGAAGCAATAACATTTTCGTTGTAGTATTCACGGTCAGAATGTATTAATGCCGATGAATTTTTTAACGATAATATTTGAGATGCGTTTAGTCTGGTAAAATCATAAGTTGTTTTGCTTGCGATAGTACGTATTGTAGGGTGTGCAAATGCATAACGTGTAATTAATGCTAGGTCGTATGCTGTTGTGTAGTGGTCTGGGTCATGATATCCATGTGGATTTGTGAAGTTTGAACCCGTTGCCCCTAAACTTGTTGCGAGGTTATTCATCTTTTGGGAAAATGCCTCGATAGAGCCTGTTGCATATACCGCCATGTCATGCGTTACAAAGTTATCAGATGCCAATAAAACAGCGTGTATACCGTCCAAATAAGTATAAGTGTCACCAACTAATAGCCCTATGTTGCTACTATCTGCAGGAACGATATTTTTACTTGATTGTGTTTGTGTTACATGAGCATATGGATCAACCATTTCATTTAAAAATAGTACACTACTTAAAACTTTTGTCGTGCTTGCTGGGTAAAAAGTTTCATATTCGTTTTTCCCATATAAAACAATACCTGTTTCAACATCTATCAAAATAGCACCCTCAGCGACTAAATTAAGTGAATTTGCGAATATAGCTGTCGGTACAAACGATAGTATAAAAATGATAATGCCGTATTTTGATGTTTTCATTTTTTTTCCTCCTTTTTATATATTATAATATATAAATCTCTCACATAAAAGAGGAAAAAAATATTAAAAAAATTTTTTAAATACAACTGTATAAAAGTTTGTTAAATGGACAATACTTTGAAAGAACGACAAGAAAAGGAGACCAGAATATGTACGAATCATTAGACAGCTTTCCACTTAGAAAAATTAACTTCGTGAAAACTAGAACAACAATACTTAACGCAGTAAGTCATTTGTTGAAAGAAAAAAACTTTGCTGAAATCACAGTAGACGAAATTTGCCAAAGAGCTCAAATTTCAAGAGGTACTTTCTTTAACTATTTTTCAACGAAAGAGCATGTATTTCACTATTATTTAAGAATTTTTACAATCAGAATTGCATTAAGAGCTAAAGAACTTAAAAGCGGTCTATCTTTTAAAGAGCAATTAAACTCTTTTTATGGGTGGCTAACAGACGACAGCCAATATGCAAAATTTATTGATAGTTACATTTCGTTTTTGCTTAATGTAGGCGAAGATAAAAATGAAATGAAACTTACAGACGCAGAATTTGTCTACTTCTTCAACAACATTAATGAAGACGAATATACAGCATATAACGAGCTTACTTTACAACAAATTTTTGCTGATATATGCACAAAAGCTAACGATAAAAGCGAAGTTAAAATATCAGCAAGTGCTGAAGAACTTGGCAACTTACTATCTGGGGTAATTATCGCAAGTTATGTTACAGATCATATCGCACCAAATATAAATCACTTAGATATATTTGATAAAATATTAGTAAAATAGAACATACTGAACACTGATTTTATAGAAAATCAGTGTATTTTTTATTTCTATATAATTTTATATTTATGTATAAAATGTTACAGAAATATTTACAATGGTGTTACATATATGTTATGATTGTTAAAAGAAATTATATATTAATTACATCAGGATATAAATGAGGGGGAAATATTAATGAAATGTCCGAATTGCAATGAAGTAAGAAGTTGGTGCGAAGAAATAAACGTAGAATTAGGGGAAGTTATTGGGTATCACTGCACAGAATGCGGTCATGAAACTGAATTAGAAGATTAGTCTGATAGGCTTACATAGAAAAACAAGTATATTTTTAAAGATATACTTGTTTTTTTGTCATAATATATGATACAATATATTGGTTAAAATAAGAAAAAAGATAATTTTGACAAAAAAAACCTAAATAAAATATTAGAGGAGAATTCAATATGTATGAAGTGCTTTCAAAATTTCCATTACGCAAAATAAACTTCGTAAAAACCAGAGTTGCCATACTTAACGCAGTGCGTACTTTATTGCAGGAAAAAAACTTTACAGATATAACTGTAGATGAAATTTGCCAAAAAGCTCAAATATCAAGAGGAACATTTTTTAATTATTTTGCGGGCAAAGAAAATGTTTTTGACTATTATTTAAGAATATTCACGATTAAAGTTTCTTTGCGAATTTCAGAGTGGAGAGATACAAAATCTTTTGATGAAAAAATAGCCGCCATTTACGAATGGATGAAAGACGAGCAAGAGTATCCAAAGTTCATAGATAACTACATTAGTTTTTTACTTAATAAAGGATTTTTTCAAGAAGAAGTAAAACTTAGTGAAGCAGAATTTGTATTCTTTTTTGAAGAAATAACGCCTGATAAGTATGATGCGTATAACGAATTAACGTTACAAACTATTTTTGAAGATATTTGTCAAAAAAGTAACGAAATAGTTCCTGTAGACAAGTTGCAACTAGGGCATATGTTTGCAAGCTTATTAATTGGTACTTATGTAGCGGATACCCTTGATCCTAGTACTGAACATTTGAGCAAATTTACAAAGATTTTATGTGCTTAATCTAAAACGGTATAACTTTTGTATAAAGTTGTACCGTTTTTTTTTTTTTGAAATTGAAAAATGTTATGAGTTAGTTAAAAAATGTCGATATAATAATTAACAAGATGTTAATAGGGGGAAAATGACAATGGAATGTCCAAAATGTAACCGAATACACAGTTATTGTGAAGAAGTAGACTTAGAATTAGGAGAAGTTACGGGATACCACTGCACAAGTTGTGGATACGAAACTGAATTAATTGAAGAAATTTAATAGAAGTATAGAAAAGTATATCTGTAAAATTTATAGATATACTTGTTTTTTTGTGACAAGCTATGATAAAATATAATTGTATGAATAAAAACCAATATTTGATTTTACAACAACAAATAATGGGTATAATAAACAATAGATGACCCCTTTAATTAGATGAGGCAAACTAAAGAGTGAGCAGGTGAGAACATTGAAACAAAAAAAACAAAGCAAAAGAGTAATTTTATTTAGTCTACTTTTATGGGGGATATTTCCTTTATTGTCCGTGAATATGATGACATCTATTGGAAAATCAATTCAGACAATCTCAGTAATGAAAGAAGACACCAAAACGTTATCTAACAAAATTGATGATATGCCTTTTAGTGCTAAGCAAGCATATAATCAAAATGAGGAAATTCTAACAATCATGCAATCGCTAGTGTTAGAAATTGAGCAATTTGACGAACAAGTTCCTCCAAAGGTGGAGCTAATACCAGGGCAAAAATATGCATATTTAACTTTCGATGATGGACCAAGCAACAATACTATAAAAATATTGGACTACTTATTAGAGCAAGATATTAAAGCTACATTTTTTGTAATTGAAGTTCCTGGAAGAGAAGATGTGTACAAACGAATTATAGACGAGGGACATGCAATAGGAGTTCATTCAAGCACACATATATATGCGGATATATATCAAAATGTTGATACGTATTTTGCAGATATAGAAAACTTAGCTGAGGTTATAAAACAATATACAGACGGCTACGAAGCTGACATATTACGTTTTCCAGGTGGGTCAAACAACACGGTTAGTTTAAAATTTGGCGGTCCAGACATCATGAGTGACTTAAAAGTTGCGGTTGAGGACTGGGGCTATATATATTTTGACTGGAATGTGGATTCGCTTGATGCATCGGCATCAGTGCAAGATAAAGACGTTATAGTTAATGCAGTGTTAAGTCAATCTAGCAAACTTGAACAACCTGTTATTTTGATGCATGATTCAGCAGCAAAAACTACTACAGCAGAAGCTTTACCAGAAATAGTGGAAGGTCTTAAAGCACAAGGATTTTTATTTGAAAAACTTACGATTGATACGCCAGTTGTACAGTTTAAATAATTTTATGTATAAAATGTATATTTAGTACACAACATAATATTGATATTATTCCAAAGAGGTGGATATATGCAAAATTATGAGTGTGAAAACTGTGGTTATGACATGACAGGTATAAATAAGTTTGATACAGTTAGAAATACACTTCAAACTGATGAAGCAGAAGGAGAATTTCCTGTATCACTTATGTCAAATGCAATAAATAGTGTTCCTTGCAGGTCTTGTGGACAAGTTGGTAAATGGATTAAAAGTCAATAATTTGTTTCAAATTCGCCTAAAAAGGGTAAGTTATCAAAGGATAGCTTGTCCTTTTTTTGGTTTATTGCAAAAAAAAGATGTTTTTTATAAAGTATAGTGATATAATTGTAAAGGTAGGGATTGCAATATTAGTATAAAGGAGTTGATTGGGGATGGAGATACCAATTAATGCAATAGGCTTTTCTGACATAACAGAACAAGAACACTTAAACAAGTTGGTAGAAGTAACGTTGCAAGAACCAACCTATCAAAGTATAGCTACTGATGAAAATAAACTACAAATTGCTGAATATAGGAAGCGAGTTGCACCTCATACTTATGTTATGGTTCGAGTTAGTGTTGAAGAAGATATACAAGTGACAAAATTTAATGTGGAAGAATGTGAGGCATACGTAGAGGCTACTGTACAATCAGAGTTTTCCGAAATAGAAGTCGAATGTGTAGACGAAATGATGTACTATGTTATTTGTGAAGAAAAAGGCACTGCTATGCAAATAATATTTTGGTTACAAAATTTAGTTGAATACTTAAATGCCAAAGAAAAAGGACAAAACATAGTGGGTGCCAGCATTATAGGCATTGCGTTAGAAGGAACGATTATATTGCCAATACTACGTGACGAAGAAGAACTTCGCTTTGAGGTGGAAGAACGCAATAAAATACGAAACATAGTAGAGAGAATTAAAAATGGTGATGAGGATGCTCAAGACCAACTTGAAGAAGAAGAAATTGAGCTTGATAAGCAACTTATTGAAAGACTTAAAGAGGAAGATTTTTTGAGTATTATGAGTGGATATTTTATACCTCTTAGTTATGATGAGTCTATGTATGCTGTTTTAGGGGATATAAAAGACATTAAAGAGCGTAAAAATCAACAAACAAGTGAAGAAATGTATGTTTTTATACTTGATATTAATGGTATGAGTTTAGAAGTAGTTATAAACAAAAACACTCTTATTGGAATGCCTATGATAGGAATGAGATTTTTGGGCAGTTGCTGGCTACAAGGTGAGCTGATTATGGCGAAGTAAGATATTTTGTGGGAGGTTCTTAGCGAGCCTCCCCTTTTTGCGGTAAAATTGCTTGACTATTGGATAAAATTGGGATAGTATTTATATATGCATCTGTAGCTCAGGGGATAGAGCGTCGGTTTCCTAAACCGTGCGTCGTAGGTTCAAATCCTATCAGGTGCATTAATAATATTATTGAGGAGATGATTAAATGGCTAATATGTATCCTACTATAGAAGAAATAAAATTACTTAGACCTAAGCCGACTGATGGAGAAATGAATTTATTAAATAAGCTAAATAAAGAATTGGATATATAACACCTCTTTCTAAAGTGTAATAAATAAATGAGCAAAGCATCAGTATTGACGTACTGGTGCTTTCTTTTACTGTACCACAAATCAAAAAAATAAAGCCCTAAATAAAAAAAATATGGTATAATAATAGAGAAAATACCACATAAGGTGAGAATGTGGGGGTTGTGTGTTCCCTCCAGCGGACTATGAAAATGGTGAAAAACTATGACATAGTGCGAAGGGAGGTGCTATGAATGAGTGATGTACAAATGATAGTGATAGCAGTTGTTATATTAGCTATTGTATACTCTAAGTTAGATGTATATATCAATAAAATTAGTATTAAAGTAAAAGATACTGAGATAGAAATTAGTACAAAACAAAAAAACGGTTCTCGCCACAAGTAAACCGTTTTAAATAATTAGCTTTAATTATTTTCATAGTCCCAAATATAAAACGCTCGGTTTTAATAAGAGAGAGCATCAGTATTAGCGTACTGGTGCTTTCTTTTACTGTACCACAAATCTATAAAAAAATAAAGCCCCTAAATAAAAAAATTTAGATGTAACTTAAAAATCTATTAATAATCGCCGCTATTTCGGCACGTGTTGCCGTCCCTTTAGGGTCAAGCAAATTGCCGTCTTTCCCTCCAACAATGCCATTGCCAACTGCCCATTCCATAGCTGTAGATGCCCAAGCTGCAACACTATTTCCGTCAGAAAAGGTGCTTATATCAGCACTAGTCGATATATCGTATTGTCTGTATGTTGCATAATTATACATAATTGTCACTAGTTGTTCACGAGTTATAGGGTCATTTGGACGAAATGTGCCGTCTTCAAATCCGCCATACACACCAGCTGAAACAGCCCAATTTACAGACGCCTCATACCAAGCACCACTAACAACATCGCTAAAACTATTAGTCAAACTTAACGTAGCAGAATCGTCCATACGATGAAGTATTGCAGCCATCATCGCACGATTTGCCGTATTTTGTGGACCAAATTCAGTGTTACTAATACCTGTCATTATACCTTGGTTATACACATTTGCCACGTCAACGCAGTACCAAGCACCACTTGGAATATCGGAAAATATTGAACGTATATCTCCTGAGGCGTCTGGAGTGACTGTTATGGGTGGCTCGTCTGGTTGTTCATCTGGTATATCAATTGTGGGAGTATTGATGTCTATTTCAGTGGAAAATTTTAAGCCTAAAGTGAGTTGGTTATCGTCAGAGGTGTATACGAGTGAATATATACCTTCATTTGAGGAGATTAGAGTTGGAGATACGATATTGCCGTCAAAGTCTGTAACTTTTGGTGCAGATAAAATGTTGCTTGCTATAATATCTGTTGGAAATAATGAGAAAATAGTTGTTCCTGTTAATAATAATGATAGTTGTTTGTTTGGATTTTTCATAGGGCACTACACTCCTTAGATTTTATATATATTATATACTTCGGTACAAAATGTCAAAAAAACAAGGATAATCCGTTGACTATCCTTGTTTTTGGAAAATTAGTTAATATTATTCATGAACCTTGTAATTATCGCTGCAATTTCTGCACGTGTTGCTGTGCCTTTAGGGTCAAGAGCGTTTCCATCTTTTCCGCCAATGATACCGTTACCAACTGCCCACTGCATCGCAGGTGCTGCCCAGCTTGACACTTCGCTACCATCTGCAAAACTTGTAATGCTAGTTGAACCAGTTAGGCTATAACCTTCATATGTTGCAAATTTGTACATAATAGATACAAGTTGCTCACGTGTGATGTCATCGTTTGGTCTAAACGTACCATCTTCAAATCCACCATAAATTCCAGCAGATGCAGCCCAGTTTATAGAACCTTCATACCAAGCACCACTAACAACATCGCTAAAATTGCTTGTGCCTGTTGCTGTTGGTGTGCTAGACATACGTTGAAGTATCGCTGCAAGTGTTGCACGGTTTGCAGTTTCGCTTGCACCAAATTCACCGTCAGATACGCCTGTCATTATACCTAAGTTATAGATGTTTGCAACGTCAGAGTAGTACCAAGACGACGTATTTACATCACTAAATTTGTTTGCAACGTTAACTGTTGAAGTAACTGTTCCTATTGTAGTGTTTGAAGAACTTGAACTACTTGAAGTACTAGTTGTTGGTGTAACTGTTGTTGTTGAAGTAGTTGTACTGTCAGTTGTTGTTTCAGTTGTTGAAGTAGCTGTGTCGCTTGTAGTACTTGTTGTTGCAACTACTCTATCTGCTGTTACAGAACTGCTTGAACTGCTACTTGATGAACTACTTGAAGTTGAACCGCTACCACTAAATGTTGCTAGAACACGTACTGTAATCACTAAACTTTCGTCACCTGAAGTATACGTTAAGTAGTAAGTTCCTGCTGTGTTTGTAATATTGTTGATGTTAATAATATCACCATTTGAGTTTGTAGCAACTGGAGTTAATACTGCACCATTAGCATTTGTAACATATGGCGTTGAAAAACTAGTATTAGTATAAACTGTTAAACTTGAACTACCGTTGTAGATGATATTATTACTAGTATCTTCGTCTGTTTCTACGTCTGTATCTGTTTCTACATCTGTATCTTCGTCTTTATCGTCTTCTTTGTTGTCGTCTTCTTTATCGTCGTCTTTGTTATCGTCGTCTTTATTTACAACAACGTCCCCAATTTGATGAACTCCAACAGTTGAACTATCTTCGTTTGCCACTAACAATAATGCAACTCCTGTTGGGCTATCTTCAGCAGCAACAAATTCAAGACCTTCAGGTGCATAATCTCCAGATTTTGCTTGACTGTAATCTTTTGTGTTTGAGTAGTTTACAAAATAAGGATTTTCAACATCACTAACGTTATACACCATAAATCCGCCCATTCTCTCAAGTCCAACAAATGCAAGTGTTTCCCCGTCAACCTCACCAACAACAACGCTTTCTGGCTCTGCACCTTTTTTGTCGCTACGTGCATCTAAAACGATTGCCGAACTATTCGCATTAAAGTTTTCTGGATATCTTTGAGCAATAATTTGTTCAAATTCATCTCCACTATCATAAATCAATTCCATATCATCAGCTCTAAAGATTGAGAATGAACGCCCACCAAGCATATAAATCGCATCATATCCCATATCAGTTAAAACTTCTGTATCCATGAAATCTGTACCTTTTAGATACTCAAGTGCAGCGTCTGCCTCATCTTGATCCATACCAGCAAATAGTGACGCATCAAGTTGAATTTTATCTGCTATATCTCCAAAGCTTGCGATATTTTCAAATGCATTTTCAAGTTTGCCCCATTCAGTTGCATCACCTTCATTTGCTGTGAAAATGTAGTCAACCCCATCAATAGTTATTGAGTCAATTCCATCTGGCATATACACACCTAAAATTGGTAAAGTTTCAATTTTGATATTTCCATTGTCAATAGGGTCAAGTCCGTTTCCAACAACTGAATGGTCTTTAAATCCTAACGACTGAACTTTTTCAACTTTTTTAGTTGCGATATCAATAGTTGCAATTGCGTTGTTTTCTTGAAGTGCAACATACGCTTTTGTGCCCGCCTCATTTATCGTGATATACTCTGGCTCAAGGTCATACTCTGCACCTTTTGTATCTTGACGAATGTGCACGTCAGAATTAATTACTGAGTTATCATCAAAGTAAATGATTTTAGTTTCTTTTGTATCATAGTCAACAATCGTAACTGAACCTTTTGGATCTTCACCCAAAATTAGCCCTTCTTGTGGCTCGCCCTCATCAGCAGTCATGATATATTTTCCGTCTTTGCTAATAATAATCATATCAGGTTGAACACCACATTCAAACGTTTCGATTAAATTCCCGTCATAGTCAAGTACTGCAATACGACCATTTTTTGTGTAGTCAGCATCTTGAAGTGCAACCGCAACAATTTCAGCAGTTGTGTTTACATCAACACTTGTTGCTCCACCGTAGTTAAATCCTTCAATTGACAGTTTAGTTAAATCAATATTTGTAGCCTCTAAGTCTACATACATTTTTTCTTCAACATTTGATATATCAATGATTTGCAAGTTGCTAGACCCACCATTTACAACATACATTTTCTCGTTGTCTGCGTTGTATGCAACAATTTCAGTGTTTCCATCTGTCGTATCTGTGTATCCTGCTATTTTTGTTGTATCCATCAAATCATGAATGTAGTCTTCTGACTCTGAAGTTGTCAAAATATCAACATCATCAATAGTGTACACATATATAACTGAGCTATCGTTTGTTATTGCCGAAATACCATTCGCTTTAATAGTGTTTCCAATTTCAACGTCACCTAAATCTCCAGATGTAAAGTCAAGCTTTTGAGAGTCGTTTAACGTAACAACGTTTCCAGAGATGTTTGTAACTTCGCCCATAACTTGAATGTATCTACTTGCATAGTTTGCCACATTGTCTAAGTTGCTAACAGCAACAGGACTTGTAGTTTTAATTCTTGATGCCAACAAAGTAACATCTTCTGCATCAATACGTAGTTCACCTTCAACTTCAACTAACGTTCCCGATACTCTCACTTTTTGACCAAACAAAATGCTATCATCTACATCAGATAAGTTTTGGATTGCAATACCATGTTCTGTTAAATCTTGACCATAAGATAATGTTTCACCATCAACAGTTTTGATATCTAGTGCCGAAATAATAACTTCAACTTCAACAGTTTCTCCTAATAAAGCCTCGCTGTTATCTTTGATAGCTGTAATTTTTTGAACGTTTGTTAGTGCAACTTCGCCTTCTTCATAACCTGATTTTGTTGGAGATGGAGAAACAATTTCAAAGTCGCTCGCATTGTCATCTGTATCAACTAAAATAACGTTTCCATCAGCGTCTGTTGTGCTAAGACGTCTAACGCTTTCATATATAGTTGTTGCGTCAACTTCTGTACCTTCAACTGCCGAAATACCGCTTTCGTCTTTCCCAAATGCAACACCATCAATCATTGTATCGCCTTTTAGAATTTTAACCATACCTTTTTTGTCTGACATTGAAATGTCGCCAGGTTCATCATAGTATATATCCGCTTCATAAAACTCACCGTATGCTTTGTCGCCTTCGTTTCCAAGAGTAGCTTGGCATCTAACTAACAAATAGTCATAAGCTTCAATAACAGCGTCATCATCAAAGAAGTATAAGTCATCTCCTACATATTGCAACGTCAAACCTTTTAAGCTAATTGGCTCATTTGTATTGTTGTATAGCTCGATAAAGTCATGAACATATAGTGCGTGACCATCAGCGTCACTACCTTCTTTTCCACCACCGCCGTATACTTCGCTTATAACAAGTCCTTTGTATGCAGCGATATCGTCTGGAGTAGTTTCTTCATTATTAGTATCATCTTCAGTGTTATCTTCAGTGTTATCTTCAACAATGATTTCTTCACCTAAAACTGTATAAATATAAGTGTGAGTTACATCTAAAGAAAATGCACTGTCTATTTCCTTAAGGATTCCAGTAACTAATACAACACTACCTTCTTTTGCACTTGTTGATAAGTTTGTTAGTGATATTTCATCACCTGTAACTAAATCAGTTGCAGTTGTAGCAGAAGTAACTTTAAGTTCAAGTTCAACAGTTTCTCCGATATCATCAGATGTCAGACTACGTACACTTTGAACGTCTGATACTACAACAACACCTTCTGTACCACCTGACATTGTTGGTGATGGAGTTGTTACATCTGGCGTTGTTGTATACACAGATGCTCCCGTAGTTGTTACATATGTTACTGCCACTGGCTCATATACAAAGTTAGTATCTGCAGTATAAAAGTCCGCTCCGTTGTCGTTTGTATCTTGTAATCCGCCACCTTCTGCTGGGATACGACGAACGGCTTCGGCAGTGTTTGTTCTACCAGTATACCCTTCGATATTTGGATAATCTTCATTTTTTCCAGTTTGGCGATATGTTAGTGCATCTATAATATTTCCATTTTCATCTTCAAGTTGTAACCAACCACTTCTTTTTTCTAAGCTTAACTCAAAATAAGCGTCAGCTTTAAAGTATACCAAGTCATCTTCTGTTGATGAGCTTCTTGGTTGACATTTAATTAAATAATAGTCACCAGATTTAATTGTTGCGTTTGGAAGTTCAACAGAAGTTCCAAAATAGTTTAATATAACACCATCTAAGTTTATAGAATTTGATGAGTTGTTGTATAACTCAATATAACCTTGCATGTATATAGAATCCGCACTTCCGCCATCTCCATACACCTCGCTAATAACTAATCCATCATATTTAGTTTCAGTTTGTGCACTACTTTCGTTTGCATATGCTATGTAGCTTGATGATACAGGGCTTAAAACATTTGTAAATACCAATGCTGTAGTTAACATTTTGCTAACCATTTTTTTATTTTTCACAGTAATTCTCCTTATAATAGTAATCAATAATTGTTTTTACACACACATACTACCAAGCTATTGTTAAATTTAGGTTATGTTCTAGTAAAAAGTAGATAAAATTTTTTTGTACAAAAAAAGGACGCCCGTTAAGACGTCCCCAAAAAATTAGTTAATATTATTCATGAACCTTGTAATTATAGATGCAATTTCCGCACGTGTTGCTGTGCCTTTAGGGTCAAGAGCGTTTCCATCTTTTCCGCCAACGATACCGTTACCAACTGCCCACTGCATCGCAGGTGCTGCCCAGCTTGACACTTCGCCGCCATCTGCAAAACTTGTAATGCTAGTTGAACCAGTTAGGCTATAACCTTCATATGCTGCAAAGTTGAATAAAATTGCCACAAGTTGCTCACGTGTGATGTCATCGTTTGGTCTAAACGTACCATCTTCAAATCCACCATAAATTCCCGCTGATACTGCCCAGTTTACTGCACCTTCATACCATGCACCACTAACAACATCGCTAAAGCCATTTGTTGCTGATGCAGTTGGTGTGCTAGACATACGTTGAAGTATCGCTGCAAGTGTTGCACGGTTTGCCGTTTCGCTTGCACCAAATTCATTTTCTGACACTCCTGTCATTATACCTAAGTTGTAGATGTTTGCGACGTCATAATAATACCAAGATGACGTGTTAACGTCGCTAAATTTGGTTGCAACGTTTACTGTTGAAGTAACTGTTCCTGTTGTTGTGCTTGAAGAACTGCTTGAACTACTTGAGCTACTAGTTGTTGGTGTAGCCGTTGTTGTTGAAGTTATTGTACTCTCAGTTGTTGAAGTAGTTGTTTCTGTTGTTGTACTTGTTGCAGTAGCTACTACTCTATTTGCTGTTACAGAGTTGCTACTTGAACTTGATGAACTACTTGAACCGCTACCACTAAATGTTGTTAATACACGTACTCTGAATCTCCCACATCTGAAGAAGTGGGGTTCTAAAAGTTAATAAAACTTTATTTAAGAAGTTTGATAGCTTATGCTACCCTTTTTCTTATTGGCGTATTCAGTTCGCCCCTACTGTATAAACTTGCAAAATCACAAGTTACAACACTACTTTTTATCATTATATTCATTGCTCCATTTAAATCTGCATTTATTAAATATCCTTGTTTAGTTTTATACAATCCTCGTTTGACACGTCTTCCACTAAATTCATATTGTGTAGTATCTTTTTCATCATATACAGGGATAAAATCGTTATCTAATGCACTTGCTTTACTAGTATAGCTTTCTTCTTGTTTAACTACGTTTATTCCTACCAAGTTGCTTTTATATTCAATATAGCTTAATATTTTTGCATAAGGTATATTTACAAATGCTTGGTTATTTTTGGGACCAAGATTTGCTTTATGCTTAAAATTTTCGTTATATCCTATAACAATATTTCCTATATCGTTTTGTATACAATATTTGATTACCATATTGACTGCTTTATGCATATAGTCTGTTACTTTGTTATTTCGTTTGGATAAATTGATACATTGAGTTTTCGTATAATGCTTTTTGTTACCTTGGAGGTCTTTAATTCTTTGTAGTTTTGCATTTAGCTTGTTATACCACTGGTTTATTGATTTAATTTTTTTACCGTCTATAATGAAAGATTTTCCATTGTTTGTTACACATGTCATTAAGTTGTTTACGCCTAAATCTATCGCTAGTGCATTGTCTTTATTTAGGTTGAGGTCTACCGCCTCTGCTTCATATACATAATGTATCTCGAAGTTCCTAGCATCGTTTTTAGGGATTATTCTAACTTGATTAATGTGTTTGTCTTTCAACTTATCTGGTATTTTAATAAAAATTTTTGAATGCGTTTTTTTATATTTTCTTGATTGCGGAATAGTTAACACTCCATCTTTTAATGGAAATACACACATCGACATAAGGAAATACCCATCCTTATCTAAATAGTTAGGTAACTTCACTTTAGACCAAGGGTACGTGCCTGCCAATGCTTTGTTTCTTAATTCTTTATATGAGTTAAACATAGCAACTACAACGAATAAAATTTGTTGTCCAACATGAGAGCCTAGCATAATATAGTTTTCGCTTGTTTTAAGTTCAGCACATAAAGTTGTATGGCTTGGAAATGTTTTGTTTTCAAACCATTGTTGTCTGCATCTGTATATCGCTTGATTTACTAAGTTTTTAGATAATCTAGTTAAATGTTTTAGTTGTTTATATTCCGACTTTGAAAGTTGTTGTATAACGCATTTTGTTGTTAGCATCATCTGGTTCACCTCCTATCTATTTTGGAACATAAAAATGCCCCTACACATATTAGAGTTATAATT
>LNZQ01000175.1 GCA_002007315.1 Epulopiscium sp. Nele67-Bin004 | reverse complement strand
CGTCGATTCCAAGTGTATACCGTTATATCATTTGTTATCGTTATAGTATTCTTCAACATATTTATATTTTTCCAATAACCGGTTACGTATTTGTTTAACCACAGAGCGTGACTTGATATTATGCCTGGTATAGCTTGATAATTTCTCATAATGAGAATATAGTTCTACCAAAAGATAATCATCTATTTCTTCGTCTGTCAACAGTGCCATAATACCTTCATCTTCAATATCTATCATATAAGGCTCATAGCATTCCTCTGTTAATAGTTTATATATACACTGCTCAATAGTTAATAACATAGAACCTTTTGTTAAAATCTTAAACATATTTTCCTCTATTAGTTAGTTATATACCCAGGGATATTATTTGACATTGCTCTTACAAATGTATCCAAGGATACTTCTTTATCATTCACAGTATATTTGAAATCTGGTGATAAGTAATATCTAATTTGGTGTCCATCAGATGGATTATTGTGAGTTAGTTTAAAAATACCATCATCAACATATTCTGACCCAAGCATACATCGACTATTAGTAAATTGTAACCTGGTTAAGAAACGATCATTAATATATATACGAACGTTAACAGTTGTCCTATTACCATCGTTATTAACCTTCATTCTAATATCTAACATAATATTATAATTCCCCCTATATATGTATATGTTATTATTAACATTATTAATACCAAAACTCTGTTACGAAGTTTCCATCAATATATGTCATAATATTAACACCTGTATCATGTATACTTATTCTAATACTCATCATATCATATCCATCCTTATATATATACTATACTATACTATCATTTTACTATAGAAGTAAAATGACTTTTTAATTTTGCAATAGCAAAATACACACTACTATTTCATTTTGCGAAGGCAAAATGCGTCTTACTATTTCATTTTGCGAAGGCAAAATGCGTCTTAGTTGCGAAAAAAGTAAATAAAATAAAAAATTCTTATGCATTTTTTAGTGTTTCGTGTGGAAACACCGCTATACCTAGCGATATAGGCACTCTAAATGTGCCTAAAAAGTGTGCAGTTTACAAAACAAATGGATATCCAATAGGCGCAGAATATACAGTTCCAAAAATATCATGTGTCTTGCTACATCAGGTGTCAGAATGGAAAAAAGCTGTTGTTTATCATTTGGTGTGCACTCTATTTAAGCCCCACCTGTTACAATCAAACGCCTGTAAACTCTTGGCAGACTACAAAGAGTAAAGTGTAATTTAGGCTCATTAAACACAACCAAATACCAAGAGTTTGTCATTATTTTTTCAAAGTACTCATCAAACATTGTCCTGAATATGAATAACATAATGCACCATGCACAAATGTTTCTATTTCTATGCCCACTTCTTCTTTTATTTTTTTAATTTCACTTAAATTTAATTCTCTAGCAAGCACCACTCGTTTGATGCCACATTCTTTTAATAACTTTGCATCTTGAACACTATGAGTGCTTAGTTGTGTGCTTGCATGAATTTTTATAGTAGGGAAATACCGCTTAGCCAACTTTGCAATACCTAAATCTTGTATAATTATTGCATCTATATTTATATTTTGTAGGTACTCTAAATAAGCGAGCATTTCTTTAATTTCTTCTTGGTGAATAAGGGTATTTACAGTTACGTATACTTTTACATCTCGCAACTTGCAATAATTTACTATTTCTATCATCTCTTGGTTGTCAAAATTTTGTGCCGAATATCTCGCACTAAACGCTTTTCCACCCAAAAATATAGCATCTGCTCCATTTTCTACGGCAGCATAAGCATTTTCTAATTTTCCAACTGGTGCTAATAATTCTATCAATTTTTTCTCCCATTACTTGTTTTCGCTTTTTCTTGAGCAAGTTCCAAATTTAGTTCCTCAATTCTTTCAAGCAAAGACATATTTTGTTCTTTATAACTATCTAATTCTTTGATACAATATTCATATTCATTTTCAATTTTCATACATTCGCTACCCATATTTAATGCTACCAACATAGCAATTTGTATCTGGGTATATTTAGAACCACTCATACTACTGCGTAACGCCTCATAATTTTTATTTATTTTAGCTGCCACCTGCTCAATATGTTCATTTGATTCCGTTCCTTGTATAGTATAAATTTGTCCTGCCAAAATAATATTTACTTTATTTTTATCCATCTATCAATTCCTCGATTTCAAGAAGTTTGTATGCACTTGGTGTTAATATTCGCCCTCTAGGCGTTCTTTGTATTAGACCTTTTTGTATTAAATAAGGTTCGTATATATCTTCTAACGTTTGTTTTTCTTCTGATAGTGTAACCGCTAACGTTTCAATTCCCACTGGTCCACCACCAAAATTTGTAGCCATAAGTTTTAAAATTTGCCTATCCAAATTATCAAGTCCATTTCTGTCTAAACTTAATAACTCAAGGCTAAATATAGCTATTTCGGCTGTGATATCTGGCGATTGATATTTTATTAGAGCAATATCTCTAACTCTTTTTAAAAATCTATTTGCTAGTCTAGGTGTTCCTCTTGAACATTTTGCAATTTCTATCGCTGCATCATACTCTATTTTTGATTTAAGTATAGTTCCAGTACGTATAATAATTTCGGCTAATTCTTCTAGCGTATAATATTCTAGGCGTTGCATTATCCCAAATCTATCTCTAAGAGGTGAACTTAACATTCCAGCACGAGTTGTAGCACCAATAAGCGTAAAATGTGGCAACGATAATCTAATAGATTTTGCAGCAGGACCTTTCCCCACAACTATATCAATACAAAAATCTTCCATAGCCGAATATAACACTTCTTCTACAAACCGTGGCATACGGTGAATTTCATCTATAAATAGTATATCGCCAGATTTTAAATTATTTAATATCGCTGCAATATCACCTGGTTTTTCTACTGCTGGACCCGAAGTCACCTTAAATCCTACGCCCATTTCATTTGCAATTACACCTGCTAACGTTGTCTTTCCAAGTCCTGGAGGACCGTACAATAACACATGGTCTAACGACTCCTTACGTTGTTTTGCCGCCTCAATAAATATTTCCAAAGTTTCTTTTGCTGCTTGTTGCCCAATATACTCCTTCAGCGTTATAGGTCTAATATTTTGTTCCACATCATTATCTTCAAATTGTAAATCCGTTGATACTATACGCTTATTCATACTTCACCCCCTATGTCATTAATATTGATAATGCCTTTTTAATTAATTCTTCAACTGTGTCACCATCAATTACTACTACTGATATTGCATTTTTTGCTTCCGTCATAGAATATCCAAGTGCAGTCAACGCCTCAGTTGCTTCTGATATTATTTCTTTAGTTGTATCAATCGCAATTTCTGTAACTTCTGGCAACTCTCCATAAAATATATCAAGCTTATCTTTTAGTTCCAAAATTACTCTATTAGCAATCTTTGTACCTATTCCGCTTATTTTTGTTATTGCCGAAACATCTTCAGATACTATATGATTTACTATTTGACTTGCCGTATAACAAGACAACATTGCCGCTGCCGCTTTAGGGCCTATCCCGTTTACAGTTATCAGCTTTTTAAATACTTGTTTGTCCATAAACTCAACAAATCCATACAAATCATGGGCATCTTCTCTAATCACTTCATAAATATATATTTTATTTTGTCCTGATAATTTTATATCGTCTATAACGCACATCAATATTTCATACCCTATACCCGCAACTTCTAACACTATATATTCATCGTATGTTTCTGTTATCTCTCCAATCAAATATGCTATCATATAAATTCCCCCTAAATAATTAATTTAAACGCAAAAATCCCCATAACTGCAAAAGTAGAGTTATAGGGTTTATTAGCTTAATTATCAGTTGCTTCTTTAGTAGGCTTTTCTAATAACGCTTTTCTGGATAGATTTATTCTACCTTGTTTATCAATTTCTGCTATTTTTACGTCAATAAAATCTCCAACTGCTACAACGTCCTCAACTTTTTCGACTCTTTTATTATCTAGTTGCGAAATATGAACTAACCCTTCTTTTCCAGGCACAAGTTCAACAAAAGCTCCAAAATTCATAAGCCTTATTACTTTACCATTAAATATTTGTCCAACTTCTAACTCTTTTGTAATACCTTCTATAATCTCTATTGCACGTTTTGCACGAGCTTCATTGTCACCACAAATTGAAATTCTACCTTCATCATCAATATCAATTTTAACGCTTGTTTCTTCGATGATTTTATTAATTGTTTTTCCTTTAGCTCCGATTACTTCGCTAATTTTTTCTGGATTAATTTTTATTTGCGTGATATATGGTGCATATGGTGATAAACTTTCTTTTGGCGCATCAATTGCTTTTAACATAACTTCGTCAAGAATATAATCTCTTGCAACTTTTGTTTGCTCAAGTGCACCTTTAATTACTTCTTCTGTTAAACCTTCAATTTTCATATCCATTTGGATAGCTGTTATACCATTTTTAGTTCCACCAACTTTAAAGTCCATATCTCCAAAAAAGTCTTCTAATCCTTGGATATCTGTTAGCAATACAAAATCATCATCTGTTTCACCTGTAACTATACCTACAGATATACCCGCAACTGGTGCTTTTATCGGAACTCCCGCTGCCATAAGTGATAATGTTGAACCACATATACTAGCTTGTGAAGTTGATCCATTTGAACTTAATACTTCAGAAACTAAACGAATTGCATACGGAAAATCTTGCTCTGATGGCAACACTGGAATTAACGCTCTCTCTGCAAGTGCTCCATGTCCAACTTCACGTCTACCTGCTGCTCTAGGCGCTCTTGCTTCCCCAACTGAGTATGGTGGGAAATTGTAGTGGTGTATATATCTTTTTGATACTTCAAGTTCGTCTAATCCATCAATAATTTGTGCTTCTGACAGTGAACCTAGTGTTGTAATAGTAAGAACTTGAGTTTGTCCTCTAGTAAACATACCCGATCCATGCACACGTGGAACAATATCAATTTCAGCACTTAACGGTCTAATTTCATCTAACTTTCTACCGTCTGGACGCTTATGGTCTTTTAATATCATTCTACGAACTGTTTTCTTTTCAAACTGATAAAAACTTTCTGCTAAATATTCAAGATACTCTTCAGGCTTATCTGCAAGTTTCTCGATTACTTCATCTTTTAGTGCTTTAAGTTGTACCTCACGGACTTTTTTATCGTCAGTAAATACTGCAACTTCCATTCTTTCATCACCAATGATAGCTGTAATCTCGTCATAAATTTCTGTTGGGATACTAGCAGTTTCATAGTTAAAGTTTTTAGGTTTGCCACAATCTGCTTGAATCGTTTCGATAAATTTTACGATTTCTTGGTTAACTTTGTGTCCTTTCATGATAGCTTCAAACATAATTTCTTCGCTAATTTCATCAGCCCCAGCTTCTATCATCATAACTTTGTCTTTTGATGACGAAACAGTTAATTCTAATGTTGTTAGCTCTCTTTGTGCTAAATCTGGGTTGATAACTAAGTCACCTTCCACATATCCAACTTGTACAGAACCAACTGGTCCTTTAAATGGAATTTCTGATATATCTAGCACTAATGATGCTGCTATCATAGCTGTAACTTCTGGCGAACAATCTTGCTCAACCGACAATACAGTAGTTGTAATAACTACATCGTTACGATAGTCTTTAGGAAACAACGGTCTAATCGGTCTGTCGATTACTCTTGATGTTAATATTGCACGTTCTGACGGACGCCCTTCTCTTTTTAAAAATCCTCCTGGGATTTTTCCAACTGCATAAGTTTTTTCTTCATAGTTTACACTAAGCGGAAAAAAATCTATATCTTCTTTCGGTTGTTCACTTGCAACCACTGTTGCTAAAATTGTAGTTTCACCGTAGCTAACTAATGCTGCACCGTTTGCTAGTTCCGCAACTCTACCAATTTCAACTTTTAGCTCTCTTCCAGCTAAGTCCATGGAATATGTTTTTATCATAATTAATTCCTTCCTTAATAGTTATATAAAACAATAGTTATATAAAAAGGGTGGAAGTTGTCCACCCTTTGTTAAAGTTTCTATTACTTTCTAATTCCTAGATCTTTGATGATTGAACGGTATCTTTCGATATCAGTTTTGATTAGATAATCTAAAAGACCTCTTCTTTTACCGATCATAAGAAATAGTCCACGACGTGAGTGGTGGTCTTTTTTATGAGTACGCAAATGGTCAGTTAAGTGGTTGATTCTTTCTGTAAGAAGTGCGATTTGTACTTCTGGAGAACCAGTGTCATTTTCTGTTCTTGCGTATTTTTGCATAATTTCAGTTTTTAATTCTTTAGTCATTGTTGACTCCTCCTAATGTTGTTATTGCCTATTACTAAGGAATGGTCGGAGTATCCGAAATCTGAGTAATGGCAGTTATTTGTATGTTTTTTGAAACACATATTATATACTAACAGAAAAATTAACTTATTTCAAGTTATTTTGCATTAAAAGTTATTGCATCTTGTTTGTCACTCGTTATTTGTCTAATAAGTTCATCTAAATTTGCAAAAGTTTTCTCTGGTCTAGAATATTTGTAAAATATTACTTCTATATGTTGTCCGTAAATATCTTCATCAAAATCTATTATGTTAGTTTCGATTGTTTTATGTGTTCCACCTACTGTTGGGTTATACCCTATATTAGTTATACCCAAATATTCCCTATTGTATACTTTAACTTTTGTAAAATATACGCCATTTGGTGGATATACCATACCTTCCCTAGACATTATGTTTGCCGTTGGGAAACCTATTTGTCTACCAATTTTTTTGCCTTCGATAACTTCACCCGAAATTGTATAGTTATTTCCTAATAAATTGTTTACTTGCTCTATCTCTCCTTGTACCAACAATTGTCTAATAAGACTGCTAGACACCCGTTCCCCGTCCATCAAAACTTCATCTACTACTTTTAACTGTACATCTTTTGCACGTGCCAATTCCTCAAGACTTTGTATGTTTCCACACTTTTCTTTTCCAAATTTATAATCCGCACCTACAACTATTACTTTTGCTTTTAGTTGATTTATTAATATTTCTTCAACAAATTCTTTTGCTGATGTTTTTGAAAAGTCTAGCGTGAAAGGATATTCAATATACAAATCAACACCTAAACTGTTTATTTTATTAATTTTATCTTGTCTGTGCAAAATTATTTGTTTGGGCTGTGAGTTTAACACTTGTGTTGGGTGGGGGCAAAAAGATAATGCGATTAGTTGCAATTTTGGGGTATGTAGCTTTGCCACCTCAAAAAGCTTTTGGTGACCTATGTGCACACCATCAAAATTGCCTATAACAACAACGCTATGTTTTGTTTGACTAATATCAGTTGTTTTAGATAAATATTCCATATTTCACCTTTTCATATACTATAAAAATATCTTCTCTACTATAAGTTTATTATCTCTAATTTTATATACACCTACAAATTTATCATTATAATCATGTACTCGTACTAAGTCTGTTTTTACAGTTGTTAAGCCCTGTATATCGTTCATAGTTAGCGGATTACCGTTATATAAAGCTTTATTTGCCGTTTCTTTTATTGTAACAGACTCATATTGCATAAAAATATCTTCAACTTGTTGTATTGGGGGATTGTCCCTAACTTTTTCAAGCTCAGACAAAGTTATACTATCTTTAATTAGATAATTGCCAACTTTTGTACGCAACAAATTCCCCATATGTGCACCACAACCAAGCTTTTTTCCTATGTCTGTACACAACGTGCGGATATACGTTCCTTTTGAACATTGAACTCGTATTTTAAATTTATTCTCACGTAGCGGTTCTATTGTTTCAATTTTATATATCATAACATCTCTAGCTGGTCTATCTATTGTAATGCCTTGTCTAGCAAGTTCATACAACCTAGTTCCATTAACTTTTATCGCCGAATACATAGGCGGTATTTGAGTATATTCTCCCAAAAAGCTTTGCACTACTTCTTCAACTAGTTGTGTAGTTATTCCAACCACTTCAAAACTTTCTACTATATCACCCGTTGCATCTTCAGTTGTTGTATATGCACCCAAAATAACTTCGGCTTCATAGCATTTATCAGCGTCAGTCAAATACGGCACAACTTTAGTTGCTTTTCCTATGCATATAGGCAAAACGCCTTCTGCATCAGGATCAAGCGTACCTGTATGCCCTATTTTTCTTTGCTTTAGTATACCTCTTGCTTTTGCCACAACGTCATGTGACGTGAAATCTTTTTCTTTGTAAATGTTAATTATTCCGTCCATTTTTATCTCCAAAAATAAGGGGTAAAATACCCCTTATTTATCTGCTCCATTTACAACTTCGTGAATTACTTTAGACATTTTCATTCCATATTCAATAGAATTGTCAAGTTTAAATATCATCTCTGGAGTGTTTCTAAGATTAATTCTGTGTGCAACTTCTTTACGGATAAATTTGCTTGACGCTTGAAGTGCTTCTAAAACTTCGTCTTTTTTATCATCTTGTAGCACACTTACATAAACTTTTGCAGTTTTTAAATCGTTCGTAGCATCAACGTCTGTGATACTTACCATTACATTGTTAAGACGTGGGTCTTTAATTTCATCTCTAACTAATTCCGCAATTTCACGTTTAATTTCTTCGTTTATTCTCATGATTCTTTGACTCGCCATATTTTATGCCATCCTATCTTTTGATTTCTTCCATGATAAATGCTTCAACTATGTCGCCCTCTTTGATGTCATTGAATTTCTCCATCATGACACCACATTCGTAGCCTGATGCCACTTCTTTTGCATCGTCTTTAAACCTTTTTAATGAATCTAGCTTACCTTCATAAATTACAAAGCTATCTCTTAGAACACGTACTCCTGAATTTCTTGTAATTTTACCATCTTTAACGTATGCACCACCGATAGTTCCAACACCAGAAACTTTAAACGTTTGGCGAATTTCTGCATGACCTGTAATTTTTTCAACATACTCTGGCTCAAGCATACCTTTCATAGCAGCTTCAATATCTTCAATCGCTTTGTAAATAATTCTGTATAGACGAATGTCAACTTGTTCTTTCGCTGCTATAGCTGCAATTGCTGTGTCTGGTCTAACGTTAAACCCGATAATAATTGCCCCTGATGCCGATGCAAGAGAAACGTCTGACTCTGTTATAGCACCTACGCCACCATGAAGTGTACGAATACGAACTTCTTCTGTTGACAATTTTTCAAGGCTTGATTTTACTGCTTCAACTGACCCTTGAACGTCTGCCTTAATGATAACGTTTAGTTCTTTAACTTGCCCTTCTTGAATCTGGCTATACAAGTCATCAAGAGATACTTTTTGTGGCGTATTAACTATCATACGCTCTCTACCTTGTGCCTTAACTTTTTCAGAAAGTTGGCGTGCTTGCTTATCGTTGTTTGCAATATAGAACATATCTCCACCTATTGGAACTTCTGATAGCCCAAGAATTTCAACTGGTGTAGATGGTGTAGCTTTTTTTACTGGCTTCCCTAAGTGGTCAAGCATCGCACGAATTCTACCATATGCCGAACCAACAACTATTGGGTCACCAATTTTTAATGTTCCTCTTTGTACTAAAACTGTTGCAACTGGACCTCTACCTTTGTCAAGCTGTGCTTCAATAACAGTTCCTCTTGCCTTCCCATTTGGATTTGCTTTGAAGTCTTGAATTTCTGCAACTAGTAGTATCATTTCTAAAAGTGAATCTATACCTTCATTTTTAAGTGCTGAAACGTGTACACATATAGTATCTCCACCCCAGTCCTCTACTAGTAATCCATGTTCTGCAAGTTCTTGTTTAACTCTGTCTGGATTTGCACCTGGTTTATCAATTTTGTTTACTGCAACGATAATTTGAACGTTTGCTGCTTTTGCGTGATTTATCGCCTCAATAGTTTGTGGCATAACTCCGTCATCTGCTGCAACAACTAATATTGCAATATCTGTAACTTGTGCTCCACGCATTCTCATTGCAGTAAAAGCTTCGTGTCCTGGTGTATCCAAAAATGTAATTTTTTTGCCGTTTAGGGTAACTGCTGATGCCCCTATATGCTGTGTAATTCCACCTGCTTCACCTGTTGTAACGTTTGTTGAACGAATTGCATCAAGTAGCGATGTTTTTCCGTGGTCAACGTGACCCATAACTACAACTACAGGAGGTCTTTCTACCATTTTAGATTCGTCTTCTTCCACATTTCCAAAAATTTCTTCAAGCAAGTCTTTCTCTTCTTCTTGTTCAACTAAAACTTCATACATTTCACCAATGCTTGCTGCAAGTTCAAAATCAATTTCTTGATTCATAGTCATAAGCTTGCCTTGTTTCATCATTTCTCTAATGATTTCTGTTGCTGAAACGCCAATTTTGTCTGCCAAAACTTTTACAGATACTGTTGACGGTACTTCTATTACTTTAATTTCTTCTTGGTTTTCTACATTAATTTCCTTCATAGCCCCATCCTTTACTTTTTCTATAGTTTTTTTTTAGTATTCCCTAAAATTTGAACTTCTATATCATTTCTTTTAATTTAGTAGCAAGTTTTTCTTCTGTGATACCTACTACTACTCGATGCTCTTTTCCTAGGCATCTGCCCAGTTCTTCACTGCTTCCCCACACCACATATGGAATATTTCTATAACTACATTTATCTTTAAACAACTTTTTTGTGTTTTCTGACGCCTCATTTGTAACTATAACTAAAAATGCTGTTTCTTGAAGAACTGCTTGTTTTACACTGAATTCACCTGAAACTACGTTTCTACCTTTTTGGCACAATCCAATTAATTGATACACTTTTTTATTTTCCATACTCCTCTAACTCTTTCGCCAATTGTTCGTAAATTTCTTTTGAAACCGATGACTTAAATGAACGGTCTAGCCCTCGTGACTTAGCAACTTTTTTCATGCAATCACTATTTTTGCAAATATAGGCACCACGTCCTTGCACTTTTTCACCCACTACAACGTTACCTTCTGCAGTTTTAACTATTCTTATAAGTTCGGTCTTATCTTTCATAATACCACATCCTGTACATTTTCGCATGGGTATTTTTTTATTCGTCATCTTCTACACTGCTTTCTGGAACAACTTTTTCACTTTTTATATCTATTTTCCAGCCTGTCAGTTTTGCAGCAAGACGCACATTTTGACCACCTTTTCCTATTGCTAGTGTCAAAATATTGTCTGGAACTATAACTTTTGCATTTCGTTCTGTGCCACGTTCTGTCTCTGTTTCAATTAACTCAACAGATATAACTGTTGCTGGGCTTAAAGCTGCTTCAATAAACGCTTTTGGATCTTCATTCCATTTAACGACGTCTATTTTTTCGCCTTCAAGTTCGTCAACAACAAGATTTATACGGTTTCCACGTTCACCAACACATGAACCAACTGGATCAACTGATGGATCATTTGAGTGCACAGCAATCTTTGTACGTGAACCTGCCTCACGAGCAATACTTTTTATTTCAACCGTTCCATCGCTGATTTCAACCACTTCTTGCTCAAACAAACGTCTAACTAAATCTGGGTGAGTACGTGATACAATAACTTGTGCTTCCCATTTTGCTTTAGGGTCTTTTTGTTCATTTTTGTTGAAATCTTTTACGTTTATTAAATAAAACGCCTTAATTGGATTGCTGTGTTCCATTTGGTCAAAATCATCATTTGGCATAGACTCTGTTACAGGAAGCGATGCTTCTGTTTCAACGTAATCTACAAGTTGAACGATATACCCATTTTTATCACGTCTTAAAACTCGCCCTTTTACTATATCATTTAGTTTTACGATATATTCGTCATATATTTTTTGTCTTTCTGCTTCTTTAATTTTTTGGATAACAACATTTTTTGCATTTTTTGCTGCAATTCGCCCAAAATCTTTTGGAGTAATTTCTATGTCTACTTTATCTCCAACTTCATATATAGGTCTAATGTCTTTTGCGTCTGACAGGGTGATTTCTACTATATCACTTTCTATTTCTTCATCTTCAACAACTGTTTTTTCGGAGTAAACTTTTACTACTCCTGATTTTTCGTTGATATCCACTTTGATAACTTGTGGCTTACCACCCAAATTACCAAATTGCTTTTTGCAAGCTGCTTCTATTGATTGTTTAATTGCTTCAAATAAATTTTCTCTATCTATGCCTTTTGACTCAACAATCTGGTCTATAGCTGTAATAAATTCTTGATTCATCTTTTCCTCCCATTGTGTTTAAAACAAAACAGCAAGTCGTACACTTACTACGTTTGTTTCTTCTATTTCTATTAGTTTTTCCTCTTCATCTTGTAGCGATAAAATATTGTTAGATTTTCCTACTAATGTAGCTTGAATTTGTTTTTTCTTGTCAATAGCTTGATACAACTTAACATCTACAATACGCCCCTTAAATCTAACGAAGTCTTCCTCCTTTTTTATAATTCTATCAAGTCCTGGCGAACTTACCTCAAGCATATACGGTGGACCTATAGGGTCTTTTTCATCTAGCACAGGCTCAATAGCACGACTAAAATGTTGGCAATCTGAAATATTTACACCACCTTCTTTGTCGATATAAATTCTTAAATAATAGTTTGCACCTTCTTTTGTAAATTCAACATCAACTAATTCAAGGCTAGAATCATTTGCTATATCTGTAATGTACTTTGTAACGTTTTGTATTACTTCGTTTTTGTTCATGGTTTCTCCTTATTTGAATATAAAAGAGTGGGCAAATAATATACCCACTCCTTTCTAATCACGTATCTATTTTCTAACTCAAGATTATAATACCTTTTTGCCTAAAAATCAAGCATTTCTTTAAGTTCTTTAGTAAAAGCTGAAAAAAGTTCATCTTCTTTGACTTTTCTAACTATTTCGCCCTTTTTGAAAATGATGCCTTCTTTGTTGCCACAAGCTATGCCAATATCAGCTTCTCTAGCTTCTCCAGGACCATTTACGGCACACCCCATAACGGCAATTTTTATGTTGTGAGGTATAGTTTCAGCAAATGTTTCTACTTTGTTTGCAAGGTTTATAAGGTCGGTATTAGTTCTTCCACAAGTGGGACAAGAAATAATTTCTGCTCCAAAATTTCTAAGCCCTAAAGACTGCAAAACATACTTTGCGCAATCAATCTCTTTTGTTGGGTCATCTGAAAGAGATACTCTTATTGTATCACCTATGCCACGTGAAAGTATAGCACCAAGCCCTACTGATGACTTGATTGTTCCTTTATAAAATGTTCCTGCTTCCGTAATTCCAACATGAAGCGGATAATTATACTTTGACGAAAACAAACTATATGCATCTATAGCCAAAGGCACATTTGATGCTTTCAAAGACACTACTATATTATCAAACCCAAGCTTTTCTAATATATCAATATGTCTTTTTGCACTTTCAACCATACCTTCTGCACACACCCCAACTTTTTGCAAAATATCTTTTTCGATTGAACCAGAATTCACTCCTATTCTAATAGGAATATTATATTCTTGTGCCTTTTTTACAACCTCTATTACTTTTGCTTCGTTTCCGATATTCCCTGGATTAATTCTTAGTTTGCTAATACCGTTTTCAATCGCCATAAGTGCCAAACGATAATCAAAATGTATGTCGGCTACAACGGGAATTTTTACACTTGAAACAATTTTATCTATCGCAAGTGCAGCCTCTTTGTCTGGCACAGCAACTCTTGCGATTTCACAGCCTGCGTTTTCAAGTTGTTTAATTTGGTCAACCGTTGAACTTATATCGTTGGTTTTTGTGTTGCACATAGATTGAATTAATATAGGGTTTCCCCCACCTATTTTTACATCTTTAATTTGTATAACTTTAGTGTCGTTTCTCATTATGCCATCAACCTCACAATGTCGTTATACAATACAACAACCATAAGCACCATTAGCAGTGCAAACCCAACAAAATGAATAAATCCTTCTTTATTTTGGTCAAGTGGTTTTCCTCGTACAAGCTCTATAAACGTAAATAAAATTCTACCACCGTCTAACGCTGGAAATGGAATTAAATTTAATACTGCTAAATTTGCAGACAACACAGCCGTAATATACACCATATTCATAATAGCATACATCAAACTATAGTCTACAGAATTTTCCCAAACCTCAGTTGTCACTTGGGTTACTCCAACTATTCCAGCAAGTTCATCAACACCAACCATACCAGTAATAATATTTGCAAATCCGCTAAACACATCGCCTATCATTTGGAAAGTTCCTGTTAATCCTGTTCCGATACTGCTAATTATTCCTAAACGTTGCGTTGTTGGATAAAATCCAAGTGCAGCTCCTCCACCTTCTCTTGCAGCAGCAACTATTTGAAGTGTTCTAGTTTGCCCATCAATAGCTTGTATAACAACGCTGTATGGAATGTCTGGAGTTGTAACTTGCTCCAAAATTTCTTGTTGAGTTTCAACTTGTACACCATTTATCGATACAATAGTTTCGCCAGGTTGTACTCCTGCTTGTGCAATTGGAGAATTTTCAAGCAAACTACTTACTACATTAGTATTATACCCTTGATAACTTATAAATAAACTTAATAGCACCCATGTCAAAATAAAATTCATAAAAGCTCCAGCCACAAAAATTATCATTCTCTGTGCTGGACTTTTTGCACATAGCGCACGTTCATTGGTTGATTCTTCATTTTCGCCTTCCATCGCACAAAATCCACCTATCGGTAACAAACGCAATGTGTATAATGTTTCGCCTTTTTGTTTGCTCCAAAGTTTTGGTCCCATACCGATAGCAAATTCATTAACTTGTACGTCCATCTTTTTTGCGGCTATAAAATGTCCCCACTCATGAACTACTACAATTGTGGCAAACATTATTACAAAAATTAATATTTGTGTCATACTCTCGCCTCTTCCCTACAATATTTTCTTGTCCATTCATCTGCTTCTATAATTTGTTCAAGGCTTGGTCTAAATATACATATGTGTTTTTCCATCACTTTATGTATAAGTTTAGGAATTTGGACAAAACTAATTTCCTTATTTAAAAATTTAGCAACTGCAACTTCATTTGCTGCATTAAGAACAGCTGGCTTAGTCCCCCCCTCAGCTATTGCATCATAAGCAAACGTCAAACAAGGGAACATTTCTTTTTTAGGAGCTTCAAAATTCAAACTGCCAATTTTCACAAGGTCAAGCTTTGGTATATACGGTGCATCTGCTCGGTTTGGATAATGTATCGCATAATCAATAGGGTGTCTCATATCTGGCATACCAAGTTGGGCTATCGTTGAGCCGTCAACATATTCAACCATAGAATGTATAATGCTTTCTTTGTGAACTACAACATCTATTTTATCTACACTCATATTAAACAAATGACTTGCCTCAATAACTTCAAGCCCTTTATTCATAAGCGTTGCAGAGTCTATCGTTATTTTGCTCCCCATACTCCAATTTGGGTGTTTTAATGCTTGTTCAAGAGTCACATGTTCAAGCTGTTCTTTTGTACACGTCCTAAACGGACCGCCTGATGCAGTTAATATAAGCCTACTTACTTCGGCTTGTTTTCCCGCAAGTAAACACTGAAAAATAGCCGAATGTTCGCTATCAACTGGAAGTATACTTACACCTTTTTCTTTGGCTAAATTCATAACAATTTCACCTGCAACAACAAGCGTTTCTTTGTTTGCAAGAGCAATGTCAATGTTATTTTTTATTGCCTCTATCGTTGGCAAAAGCCCCACCATTCCTACAACTGCTGTTATAAGCAAGTCTGCTCCAGTATGTGCCCCAACTTGGATAAGCCCTTCTAAGCCAGACACAACTTCTATGTCCAAATGTCTTATTTTATCTTGCAAAATTTTTGCTTTATCTTTATCCATAACAGCAACCAACTTAGGTCTAAACTTTATAATTTGCTTCTCCAACAAATCAATTTGTGTGTTAGTAGTTAGTCCCACAACTTGTAGCCCACTATCTCTTTCAATTACGTCCAAAGCCTGTGTCCCTATCGAGCCTGTTGAACCTAATATTGCAATTTTTTTCATTAATTCCCTCCAAATCTATAACGGTAAAATCATCGTAGCAACGCAATATATAAGCGGTGATATTAGCAAAATACTATCAAACCTATCCAGTATCCCTCCATGCCCAGGAAATAGATGTCCAAAATCTTTAACATCTACACTACGTTTAATCGA
Organism: Epulopiscium sp. Nele67-Bin004; assembly: GCA_002007315.1. Next base: position 17,404 of record LNZQ01000175.1, on the reverse strand, counting down.
TGACGCTGCAAGGTCACCAAATTGCGACAATATAGCACCTATGCACCCTATGCCTACCAGCAACATAATATCCGAACTAGACACTACTATTTTTTCTAGGTTAGACAACACAGTTACATATATAAATACTATAGCCCCTGCGCCTATAGCTCCACCTATAGCTCCTTCAACAGTTTTTTTAGGGCTTAACTTTGGAGCAAGCTTTCTTTTGCCCAAAAATCTTCCTGCAAAATATGCACAAGTATCACTACCCCAAGCACATATAAATAGTAAAATTACCCAAAATATTCCATTTGGTAAGTCACGTATAGATATTATCATTCCAAGCAATACGCCAATATAAACTACGCCAAACAAAGTTACTGCAATATCTGCGATGTTGTATTTTGGGTAACATATGACGTTTGTTATTAACATTGCTACTACAACCGCTGAAATAAACAAAGCATAAAATTCATATAAGTATGAATATCCTACAAGAAATAACCCAACTGATACTATACCTATTAGTTGCATAGGCTTATACGTCTTTGATACTGCTCTAAAATATTCATACATCGCAATTACACCAAGTGCAACTCCAACACCTTGCATCAACCATCCACCGCTCATAATAATCCAAACAGCAACGGGTATACCTACAACACCTGTCAAAATTCTAGTAAGCATCAATTCAACTCCTTATTCACTTTTTCCAAAGCGTCTTTTTCTTAAAGAATACACTTCCAAAGCTTCATCAAAATCTTTTTTTGTAAAATCTGGCCACAGTTTCTCTGTAAAATAAAATTCAGTGTACGCTAATTGCCACGGCAAAAAGTTACTTGTACGCATTTCACCACTTGTACGTATAAGTAAATCTGGGTCTGGAATGTCATGTGTATCCAAATAGCTATTAAAAATTTGCTCTGTAATGTTATTAATTTTGCCGCTTGCTTTATCGTTAGCAATTTTTGTGCAAGCTCTAATTATTTCATCTCGACCACCATAATTTATAGCAAACAACACATATACACCTGTATTATTTTTTGTAACTTCTTCTAGTTTATTCATCTTATCTATTATAGATTTTGATAAGTTATCTTTTGTCCCTATAACACGTATTTTAGCATCATCTTTTTTTGCTTGTCTAATCGCTCTAGTTAAGTAGTTTTCTAGCAACTTCATAAGTCCATCAACTTCATCTTTTGGTCTATTCCAATTTTCGGTAGAAAATGCATACACTGTTAAATAGTCAACATTTCTTTTATTTGCATAGTCTATTATAGTTTTTAAAACGTCGCTTCCTTCCTTATGTCCTTCATTACGTGATAAATTATTTTTGGTCGCCCAACGACCGTTTCCGTCCATTATTATTGCAACATGCATAAAATATCCTCCCTAAATAGCATAAAAAGCCCCTCAAATGGAGGAGCTTTTTATTTATACAGATAATATCTCTTTATTTTTTGACTCTATCTGTTTATCAATCTCATCTACAAATTTATCAGTTAATTTTTGTATGTCTGCTTCTGCTCCGCTCAACTCATCTTCAGTAATTTCGCTGTTTTTTTGCATTTTTTTGAATGCGTCAATAGCTTCACGTCTAATGTTTCTTATTGCAACTTTAGCGTTTTCCCCTTTTTTCTTGATGTCTTTAGTAAGTTCTTTTCTTCTTTCTTCTGTCAATTCTGGGAAAATTAGTCTAATTACTTTTCCGTCATTTGATGGGTTTATACCTAAATCTGACTCGTTGATAGTTTTTTCGATAGCTTTTAATAGGCTTGTATCCCATGGTTGGATTTGTAGTATTCTTGCTTCTGGTACTGTGATGTTACCAACTTGTGCAATAGGAGTTTGTTGTCCATAGTAGTCTACTGTTAATCTGTCTAGTACGTGTGGGTTAGCTCTACCTGCTCTTACTGTGCTAAAATCTTCTTTTAAAGATAAAACTGATTTTTCCATCTTATTTTCATAAGTTTTTAAGTGTTCTTTCATTTCATTTTTCTCCTCAACAAATTAATTCGTATAAATAGTTGTGCCAATAGGTTCACCATTTGTAGTTCTTATTATACCATCTTTGGTGTTTAAATCAAACACAATTATTGATAAATTGTTTTCCATGCAAAGTGTCGCACATGATTGGTCAAACGCTTGTAGACCTTTTGCAACAACGTCTTTGCAAGAAATTCTATCGTATTTTTTTGCATCTTTATTTAGTTTAGGGTCACTGTCGTATACCCCATCAATATTTTTAGCAAAAAGTAAAACGTCGGCTTCAATTTCGCATCCTCTTAGTGCTGCTCCTGTGTCGGTTGAAAAATACGGATGCCCTGTGCCACCTGCAAAAAATACTATTTTTTTGTTTTTTAAGTGTGCCATAGCACTATCTTTAGAAAATTGCTCTGTCATATTGCCCATAACAAAAGGGGTTTGTACCACTGCGTCAAGTCCTTCAACTCTGCAAATATCAGCAACATAAATTGCATTCATAATAGTTGCAAGCATTCCAATTTGGTCTGCTTTCGTTCTATCCATGTCACCTGAGGTTCTTCCACGCCAAAAGTTTCCGCCACCTATAACAACGCTTACTTCAACACCTTCTTCTATAAGCTTTCCTAATTGATTTACAATGTTTTTGATAATTTCATTGTCAAATCCTTTACCTTGTGCCCCCGCCAACGCTTCGCCACTTAGTTTTACTAATACTCTGTTATATTTTCGCATTTTTTCACCTTCCACTTCAACAATAACTTTACCACAATTATTGGAATTTTGCTAGATATTTTTTACAAAAAAAATAGGATACAGTTGTATCCTATTTATCAAAATTAACCTTGTAGTTGTTTAGCAACTTCTTCTGCAAAGTTTTCTTCTTTTTTCTCAATTCCTTCACCTGTTTCAAAACGGATAAATGAAGTAATTGCTTTGTCTGAACCTAACGCTTGTGCAACGTATTTTGCAACACTAAGGCTTGGGTCTTTAACGTATTCTTGCTCTAATAGACAAATTTCTTTGAATAGCTCTTTACCAAGTCTACCTTCAACCATTTTCTCGATAATGTTTTCTGGTTTTGGTTTAGCAGCTGTTGCATTTTCATTTAAAGCTTGAGCAAGAAGGATTTCTCTTTCTTTGTCGATAGTTTCTTGAGAAACATCGTCTTTAGATAAAAACTTTGGACTTGCTGCTGCGATTTGCATAGCAATATTTTTACCTACTTCTTGTGCGTTGTCAGCTGTGCTATCAACTTCAACAAGAGATACGATTTTTCCACCACCGTGAGTGTATGCTACCATAGTTCCATTAGTTGTAACTCTTGCGATACGACGTAGAGTTAAGTTTTCTCCGATTAGTGCTATCATTTCTGTTAACACGTCAGATACAGTTTTGCTGTTGTCTTCTGGCCATGGTAATGCTTTAAGTTGCTCAACGTCTACTACTTCATTGTTTAATACAACTTGTGCTACATTGTTTACGAATGTAACGAAAGTTTCATTTTTAGCAACGAAATCTGTTTCAGAGTTGATTTCAACCATAGCAGCTGTTTTTCCGTCTGCTGAAACTGCTTCTTTAACAAGCCCTTCTGCAGCAACACGTCCTGCTTTTTTTGCAGCTTTTGCAAGCCCTTTTTCACGTAATACTTCGATTGCTCTTTCTAAGTCACCGTCTACTTCTGTAAGAACTTTTTTGCAGTCCATCATACCTGCTCCAGTTCTTTCACGTAATTCTTTTACCATTGCAGCTGTAATTGCCATTTTATCTAACCTCCAGATTAATTTTTAAACTAGCTCTTCTTGTTGAGTTTCGCTAGTTACTTCTATATTATCAACAGCTTGTTCTTGAGCTGTTTCATATATTTCACCTTGATTTGCTTCAATAATTGCATCTGCCATTTTTCCAGCGATAAGTTTTACTGCACGGATTGCATCGTCGTTTCCTGGAATAACGAAGTCAACTTCATCTGGGTCACAGTTTGTATCTACGATTGAGAATACTGGAATTCCTAATATGTGAGCTTCTTGGATAGCAATTTTTTCTTTTCTTGGGTCAACAATAAAGATTGCATCTGGAATACCTTTCATATCTTTGATTCCACCTAGGTTGTTTTCAAGTTTTACCATTTCTTTTTTAAGTTCGATAACTTCTTTTTTAGGTAAAAGTTCAAATGTTCCGTCTTTTTCCATTTCTTCTAGGCTTTTCAGTCTGTCAACACGACTTTTGATTGTTTGGAAGTTTGTAAGCATTCCACCTAACCATCTGTGGTTGATGTAGTACATTCCGCATCTTTCAGCTTCTGATTTCACAGAATCTTGAGCTTGTTTTTTAGTACCCACGAATAGTACTTGTCCGCCGTCTTCAGCAATCTCACGCATAGCAGCGTATGCTTCGTCAATTTTTCTAGCTGTTTTTTGTAGGTCAATGATATAAATACCATTTCTCTCAGTAAAGATATACTCTTTCATTTTTGGATTCCATCTTCTAGTTTGGTGACCGAAGTGTACCCCTGCTTCTAATAGTTGTTTCATTGAAATAACACCCATTGTATTGCCTCCTTGGTTATGTCCTCCGTCTGTAGTGAGATTGTAAAAAACTTTGTAAGCACCATTTTACAACATCTACCGACGTGTGATTTTTTTATTTTTCGCCATTAACTATAACATATATTTCAAAATAATACAAGCCCCATTATGTATATTTTTACATAAAAAAAGACTAGTTTTCCTAGTCTGAAGTTGGTTTAATACTTTTTGTATTCATCTGCCTTTTTTTCTTCTTCAATTTTTTCTTGTTTACGCTCTTTTATTTTAAGAGCAAGCATTATACCGCTACCTGCTAATACCATTCCTTGAAATATAAATCCAAATATGTGCACTATAGTATACCCCCTAATGTTATTGTACAACTACGCCTGTGCCATAAGCTAATATTTCTGCTGAGCCTTGCACGATAGCCGATGTTGTTATGTTTAGTCCTATAATAGCGTTTGCCCCTTGGGCTTTTGCGTCTTCAACCATTCGCTCCATTGCAACTTGTCTTGCCTCAACAAGCATTTCGTTGTATTCTTTAAGTTCGCCACCAGCCATCATTTTAAATGCTGCTGCGAAGTCTTTCCCTAAGTGTTTTGCACGAACTGTGCTACCTTTAACAAATCCTTTAACTTCAACTATTTCTTTGTTTGGTATTGTTGGTGTTGTTACTATAATCATTGCTAATTCCTCCATTTGTTTTTTTATTGTCTAATAATTATACCATAATTTGTGTTAGATATAAAGAAACTTATACAGATGTTGTTTGTGTTGCAACAGTGCTTGTGACACTCGTTGTTGTAGTTGTTGTGCCTGATTGTCGTGGTAATATTGACTGGTTTCTTCGTTTATAAATATTGGTTGATATTTTGCTAATGAAGTTGTTAGTCGTTCAAAAACTTGTATTTCACTAGTTGGATTATAGTCCATTGGTGTACAAGTTATTTTGTCAATATTCGGATAATGCAAATACTGTTCAGTTACTATAGCATTCTCTATGTAATTCGCTAGGTGTATAGTGTGAGTGTTGATAGACTTAGTTAACTTGTAAATGATATTAAGACCATTATAAACTTGATTGTGTGTCTTTGTTTCGTTAAGTTTATTGTCTATCGAATCAAGCGTGATTGTATGAAGTTTGTCCATATGAAGTATTAGATCTTTGAGTTCTATTAGTTGAGTGGTAGTTAGTTGTTCTAGTAGTTTTGTTATAAACGTACCTAACAACGGCTTTAGTAGTGTGTGCTTGAAATAATCGTTGTATCCATTTACACTAGATTGGAAATTTGTATTAATGGTTTCAAGTTGTAGTTGGGTTGGCGTTGTATTAGAAGTTCTTATTGTGTTGATAGTCTGCATTACTTCGTTTGTGTGCTGCTTGAGTTCGTCGTGGTAAATCTCTAAGTGTTCTGGTGTAGCGTTGTATCTGTCGGTATTATACGTCATGTTGGCATTATTCCTTTCTATTTTGTTATAGATGTGTGGGTAAAAGGCTTAGCCGAACTAAGCCAAGAAAAATTTATCCTATTGGTGGCAAGTTTTCAATAACTTTGATAGTTGCGTCTGTTATCTCTATTTGCTCAGGGTTATTTGTATTTATTATCTCGTTTAATATAGTGCAAAATTTCATGAAATACTCTATTATTAGTTGCTCTTGCTTTGCGATTTCCTCTGGAGTTTTTGCCATAAGCATCATTGGGATAAGTTGCATCAAAAACTCTGTTATAGTTGACACTAGTGGATTTTCTAATATTGCTTTAATTTTATCTTCTTTAGGCTGCCCTTCTTGTATCACTATTAGTTGCAAGTTTTGGTTTAACAACACTTCCAAATTTGAAACGAACTTTGAAATTATTTGCTCTGTCTGTTTGCCTGACACTTGCTCATGTTGTAAAAGTGGCACTATGATGTCTATTACCGCTTTTATTATCAATGAGTAAAAATTGTTTATTGAACTTGCCAAATCTGTTATATTCTCGTCTGGCGTGTTGGTCATGCTTTGTTGCAATACTCTAACAGATTGACCTATATACATCATTGTGCTTGTCATTTCGTGAAACTGGGCAAAAAACTCCTTTTGAGTTGACACTAGCTGTCTAAATATCGCTATTTGCTTTAGTTCTTCATCGGTTGCCCCAACTGGATTTATTAGTTTGTGCGAAATAGTGTGCTTATCGTTTGATATTACGAGAATGTTTTCTTCTAATTTTAGAGTGGTTGTGTCGTCGTTTAGTAAATCTAGTGTTACTAATAGTTGTTCGTTGTTTGCATATTGTCTTATCATTTGTTTTTCCTCATATTCTATATTTTAGTTTTAATATAGAGGAAAATTTGGGGGTTGTCAAGCTGTTTTTGGCATGCAAAAAAGCCCTCACAAGCTTATATCGCCTATAAGAGCTTTCCCCATATTATTTTACACTTGCTGACGCAACTGTATTTTTAATTTTATTTAAAAAACTTGCTAAATATATTACCTTTTGGCTTATCAGCAGTTTTAGCTTTTGTAACTTTTGCTTGAATTGGAAACGAATTTATCTCTACTACCGTATCACCATTTAATATTTTTACCTTTGTTAGTTTGTCACAACCAACAAATGCCCAATCTGCTATAAACGTAACACTACTTGGTATTTCTATACTTGTCAACTTAGCACAATCCCCAAATGTATTATAGAGTATGTTTGTTATCCCCTCTGGTATTTCCACGCTTACCAATCTGCTACACCCCTCAAACGCACAATCACCGATAAACGTCACACCACTTGGTATTTTTATAATTACCAATTCGCTACACCCACTAAATGCACTATTTCCTATTGTTGTAACGCTATTTGGTATTTTTACATTTGTTAGCCCATTACACCCCATAAAAGTGAAATTACCAATTTCTTTTACACCATTTGGTATTTCTATACTCGTCAATTCCCTACACCTACCAAACGCCCTATCACCTATTGATATTACACTATTTGGTATTTCTACGCTTGTTAACCCGTTGCACTCCCAAAACGCACTTTCGCCAATAGTTATCACATCAAATCCATAAATTTTATCTGGAATAATGCATGCGGTGTCATCTCCAACGTATTTTATAATTGTCCCCTGCTTAAAATCAAACTCCAAGCGATTGCTTATTATAGTTTTTATATTGTCTGGTAGCATATTAAGATTTATTACTGTATCGCTATTTGATATTTCTATAGTTGTCAATGTATAGCAATTTTTAAACGCACTTTCGCCAATAGCTTTTATATGAACACCGTTAATTTCCTCTGGAATAATACAACTTGCCCCGTCCCCCATATATTTTATAATTATCCCTGTAGTAGCGTTAAACTCAAACTCACCAACAATGCTAACAACATCTTTAATACTCTCGTCTATGTGTTCTTCTTCTATTATATCAATAACTTTACTAATTTCATGTTGTTCACATTCGCCAAATTTAGCATACACAAAATATCCCACAACTCGTCTGGCTTCTTCTTCGCTCCACATCTGATTATTTACTAGTGCATTAACTATCATATTTATTTGTATGTTATCATCTGGTGAGCTTACTTTATGTATAACACTAGTTACTACACCACACTTCACACTGTGCAACAATATATCAACATTGTTGTCATCATGCATCGAATTTCTAATTAACCCAGCTAAAATTATTTCTTTTAATACTTCGCCTTTCATCAAACATTGCTGGTTATATTCCACATATATTTGTCTAAGCTTTTCTGCTGTATTATCCATTTTTTCCACCTCTAATATATTTTTTCACAAAAGTTGCAATATACAATTATATCATGGGCTTATTAGCCAAATCAATAAAAAGTTGCATACGCAAAAGCCCTCATAAGCTTATACTTGCCTATGAGAGCTTCCCAATATTGTATTATGCCTGATTGCGTAAACTTGCAACCTCACTTACTGGTAGTCCTGTTTTAAGTGCGATAGTTTCATCATCTAAAATATCCAACAATGCTGTTGCTAATTGTAGTTTTGTTTGTGCTATGCCTTTTTCTAACCCTTTTTGCATACCTTCTTTTCTTCCTTCTTTTCTCCCTTCTTTTCTCCCTTCTTTTCTTCCTTCTTTTCTCCCTTCTTCTCGCCCTTTTGCCTCAGCTGTTTCCATTTGCGTATCATGTATTACTTGGTTTTCCACAAATCTTTCATACGTTTTTCTTTCTTCCTTACTCATCTTTAATATATTTAGTTGTTCATCAACCCTATTCATAACTTGCGATGTTGCTGTACTTGAAATTTCACTATTTTTCAGTAGATATAGCCACTCGTCAAACTTATCTTTTGTTTCACCAGTGAAGCGGTTTGGCATTATTATATAATACTCTGGGAATACTTTCGGGTCATATTCATGATACGGCTCATATGTTGCAAGCATTATTTGGCTGTTTTCGTTAAGCTTAGTTTTTGTTTGCATTCCAACAAATTCAGTTTTGCCATGGTATATACATTCTTCCCCCTCATCAAACTCCGAATAATCTATATTTATAGATATAACTTTTTTGATGTTTTTATAGTCTTCCTCTAAACTTATCTTATTGCTCGTGCTAAATAACACACTTTCTAAGTAATCTTCCTCGTTGTTTTGTATCTCGATTATATACCTGTTGTTATTTTCATCTCTCACCAAAATATCAACTCTATTAAATTTATCGTGTGCCTCCTGCTGATTGCTTTCGCTTTCCAGTATTTCTTGGATTTTAACATCTATATTTGTTAAGTCTGATATAAATGCTTCTAGTATGTCGAAGTTATCTTTTTTACGTAGGACAGTTTTTATAGCCCAGTCGAACCTGATTAGTTTTTGCATTTGTACGCCCCTTATCCATAGTTTTAGTTTTAATATAGTAGAATTTTTTTTGTTTGTCAAGCTGTTTGTAGCATGCAAAAAAGCCTACTATATTTTGAGTATATAGCAGGCTTTGGGGTTTCTCGGGCGACCGATGACCACCTCTATGGTTTCAATCCTTGTTTTAATGGACATGTATTTCTACAAAGGTTAAAAAAATGAAAAATATTTTCGAGACAGAGTTTCAATCCTTGTTTTAATGGACATGTATTTCTACATATGATAAAATGAAAGATAGAGTTGAAGAACTAGACAGTTTCAATCCTTGTTTTAATGGACATGTATTTCTACCCAAAAGACTAGCGAAACGCCAAAAACTAGTGAAGCCGTTTCAATCCTTGTTTTAATGGACATGTATTTCTACTGTAGTGGTAGCGAGTGTCGAAGGCGGTACAGGTGTTTCAATCCTTGTTTTAATGGACATGTATTTCTACACGTTAATTTTTGAACCCCTTGAAATATAAAGCTTTATCGACTCTTACCTCGGAAATAACTCCTTGTTTTTTACAACTTTACATACAAAAAGTATACACCTAACTCCTTAATCTGTCAACCACAATTTACAAAAAGGACGCCTAATCGACGCCCTCAACTTGCACTGCCCCATATCCTTCTTCGGTTTTATATCCTATCCCAAAAAACTGTATAAACTGCATAAGCTTATACACTTCAACGCCTATATCTCTAACGATAAACTCACCTTTAACCATCTCTTTACCATCAGTTCTCACTTTATACTGCTCCACAACTTCAATACTCAACAAACTTTTATCTATACTTACGCCAGTATGTTTCTTATACATAGCTGTCATATTTCTAACCAACAACTTCTCAACCAACTCTGCTCGGTACATATCACCAACTTTAAAAAAAGCTGGTGACAACAATCTAACTTTGCACGTGGGCGAAAACTCATCATCATCTGCTGTTTCATCAAACTGATACGCATATTGGCTATTACACAAATCTATATTTGTCACCAAAAACGGCTTGTTATCTATATCTATCGTAGTATGAGTCACTTTATTTCTAAACAATATCATATTAATAACGCCTTGAACCTCACTGCTCAAACTCGTGAATCTAGCCACAACTTTTTCGCCAGCCTCAAACTCATCTTTTTTCAAAAATCCCGAACAAGTGTAACCCCTATACTCTTTCAAATGTGGTTGCAAATACTTCAGTATTTCTTTTGCTGAATTATATACTTTTCCGTCCTGCTGTGCCTGAAATACAACAACCCAACTATTCCACAAACTCTATCACACCCCAGCCCATAGGAAATTTATTTTCAAACAACATGCGAGATTTCGGGTCAGTTTTTGGCGTACGATTTTTGTTTACCAAATTTAGCGTCGTGCTATCCATTCCACAGCCACGCCCCATTCGTATTGGCATACACTTTGTTTTGTCAACCTTATCAAAGTATTGATCCAGTCTTTCGTACAAATCTTGTCCAACTAAAAAGTTCGCCTTCATATAAAAAGCTTTTTCGGCTTTTATAACTGCATCTGCCTTGTCCCAGCTTGCTTTTATAATATCTTGCAACGTAAGCTTTTTATACTTGCTACTTATTTTTGACAACATTTCATCACTTAAAGTTAGCGTTCCACTTACTGAATTAACGTTTTCATCTTGCAATTTACCCAATGCACACACCAAATACATCGGCACACCTTTGTTAAATGTACCATCTTTAACAGTATGCACATTCACTTGCCCAACGCCAAGCGACAGCTCACCAACCGTATCACTAACTTTCACAGTTTTAAACGGGTCTTCTTGCACAGTACCATAATTAAAATATTTTTTGTCTATATCAGCCATCTCTCTACCGTTAACCAAAATTATTCTAGGCTTTTTCGCAATTTCATAGTCGATGTCTTTTCGTTTTGCACCTTCACTATGAACTATCGCACTTCTAATAGCTCCTTTAATCGTACTCCCTGCAATATATTCTTTATCCATCGAACATATAAACTGTTGTATCAAAAGTTGATTTCCTATTTTATCTAAGTTTTTAGTGTACAAGTTTTGGATTTCTATTGAAGTCGGAATTTTCGCTGTATAGCCATAATCTTCCTTATAAAACTTGTTCACTCTTTGGCGAAGTTGCACTGCATTTTTAAGCATAGAGTCTTTAAGCAGCCCTTTATTCACATCAGACACATTGTTATATAACACTGACACATCAAATTTATACAAGTAGTTATTTTTGATTATATATTCATACGGCTCTAACGAGTCGCCATTTCCTATGTGTATCGGTGTTAGTGGAGTTAATTTGTATTTATATGACTTCATAATTTCACCCCCACAATAAATGGCACACCATATTGCACAACTTCAGAATTTGTGTGCAACCCTTGCAACATCTGCCCCTTGTTGTCAATCACGCTACCTTCAAATATACTCCCCGCCTCATAATAACAATATGGCGATTTAAACGGATTAACTTCATTGCTATTTGCAATTTTACCTTTTTTTGAACTAATATTTGCATGCAAACAATTTTCATAATCCCCAACTTTAGGTATATAGCTTGATAGTGAAATATACGCTTGTGTATGGTGCGTGTTGTCTAATAGCGTGTCAACTTTTTCAAATGAAATCGTTTGCAACTGCCCTTTGCCCGTGCTTGCTTTTTTTCCGTATCCAGTTTGCCCAATATAGTTTATTGCCTCTTGTATATACTCGTCATCTTGCACTTTGATATACACCTCAAGCGGTGTTGTGTACACAGTTTCAACTTGCGAATACAAAGCTCCATCGTCTGTTCCACCCGTCAAGCGGTCGATACTGTTTTTTGTGGCTGTTTCATATTGCTCAAAGTCCAACATTCCTAGCTTTGTTAAATATTCTGGGTCTTTTTTATACTCATTATAAATGTCCACTATGCTAAGTCCATTTTTCATTTTCACAAACATATCTTTAGGCACAAACTTCACCTGCTGAATTAAGCTTTTAAAGTTTGATAGCAATATAGCTTCTGCTTTTGTCGCTGGCTTGTCAAATGAATGTGGCAAGTTTATAAAAGGCAAATAACCTTTTGGAAAAGCATTGCTAATTATAAACGGCTTGTATTCATCTTGTACAAACTTAGTCAAATATTCTTCAAACACTTTGTCGCCATGCAAATATTTTATAGCCCATACAATATGCCCCCACAATGTATCAGAATGAAAAGGCGTTAATACAGATGTTTTTACGACAAACTCCCATCTATATAGTTGGTATTTCATAGTTTCACCTCTATCCTAATTGTATTGTGTCAATATCTACTGGTTGTCCATCAACATAAATATCCATAGACACTGCACCAGAACCACGTGAAACTGCACTTCCTATCCCATCAAGTGTAACAAGTTTTAACGCCTGCAACACATAGCCAAAGTTTTCTTCATCATTTTTGCCGTTGTCATCAATATCTAGTACTTTGTATGTGATGTCTAGTTCAAATTGTATCGAAGACGGAACACGCTCTTTGTTTCTTGGTGTTGCTGCAGAAGTTAGACGATTTATAGTGTTTTCATATTTAAGCTCAGTGTCTTGCCCTTTTGTTTCTCTAAGTTGTCTAAGTTTTTGCTTTGAGTCGTCTGTTAATATAGCATCACGCACAATAAGTCTAGTTGGACCAACTTTTGCATTGTTTCTATCATCACTAGAGCCATGCCCAAATATACGACAAATTGGACAAGTTTTGTTTGCACAACTATGAACTTTCCCATCTGTCACTTTGCCCAAGTTCCACTCGCTTAGCATACGCATTTTTCCTTTGATAGAACTACCTGCGATATACGGCTCACCTGTTATTGGCATTCTAAGTATAGGTTGGTCATTGCCCCCTATTTCGATTGCACTTTGATTTCCACCGATTGCAAGTCCAGACTGCAAAGTTATAACACCTGTTATATGTTTAATTTGTTTAAGTTTCATTTTATCCCCCCCTATTCTGCAATTCCTGTATTATAGCTGTATCCTACAACTGCTTCAAAAAACTTCATAAAATCTTGGAACGACTCGTATGTGTTTTCTTTTGATACGTAGTCCACCCCTGCATTTATTAGCTTGTATAGTGGTTCTTTAATTTTTCCATCTCTAGCACCGTTTCGGTATTTATATGCCGATTTTGCTTTTAGCATCCATATATCTTGAGCGTGGTTTTCAAAGCTTTGTTCGTCTGTCATCTTATATTGGATACCTTTACATTCTGAAAAAAATGCTCTCAGTTGTGACCTAGTTTCTCTGCTTTCGGCAATAAGATTTGCCATGTTGCTTGCTTGTGTCATAACAACTTCTGGGCGTAGTTTGCCGTCTTTACGCAAGCCGTTGTTGAAAAATTTTAATAGTTCGTCGGTTTTTGTTGGTCCTGTTGGTGCTTGCGGTCTTCCGCCTTGACGACCATTTCCACCTTGGTTACCACGTCCGCCTTGGTTTCTACCATAATTATTGTAGTCTGCCATCTTATTCTCCCCTTCTTATATAAACTGCATAGTTTAATATTATTTTTATTATCTGTCCTTTGTTTCGCATAACATCAAGGTTTATGTCACCTTTTAAACAATACCAAGTTTCAATTTTTGCGATTATTTCTTTGTGTTTTTGTCGGTCTAAATTTCGTCCGATAGCATAATTTAGACGGCTCATATACATCAAGCTTTCCATATTTTGTGTTTCGCCATAGTCTTGCATTTGGTCGGCAAATTCTCTAAGTTTATATATAAAGCTTTGGCTTAATATGCCTGTTTGCATAGCTTTTTCAACATATTCACCATCAATCAACAACTCATCAAATGTTGCCCAATCTGTAGCATAATCAAAAATTGTTATTGGTCTTTCCTTCATCATACCTTGCTCAAGCAAAAACATAGTTTTTTGCAAGCTTGGCCTAGCTGGTTGTTTCTTTTTAAATAAATCTATTGCCATATATAGTTGTAAATCTGGATTTTTGCCTACGAACTTGTCAAAAACAGCTTTAATTTCTTTAGCAACATTAAATATCTCGTTCCACGCTCCAACTATTAGCATGCCCTCGTCGTTTGAGTCTATAACGATACAATTTTCAAATTGTTCACCTAAAGTCTTAGGCAAATAATCAACAAATAATTGACGCAACAACATGTTTATTGTACCTAGTCTTGATATTGATGTGCTATCTTCTTTTTTATCTATAAGACCAAATTGATACAACAAGTCAAGCGACTTTATTTTGCAACGTAATACACCTAGATATTTAACGCCTTTTGCCCCGTCTGCAAGCTCCTCAAACGTACGCTCCTCCATATCGCCAAGCTGTATTTCATACCCACAATGGTCACAACATGCTTGTCCTTTTTTCACTGTGTAATCATCGCAAACATTACAGCGTGATATGCTATGTTCATAGGACGTTGTTATAGGTTGTGTTAATATTAGGTTATTCCATTTGTTGCTAAGATTTTTTTGTAGTTGATTGTCTGTATAATACATAGTTTCATTAAAGTTTTGAATGTCGTCACCAGAACGTTTTATAACTGCTGTATTTAAGTAAATTTTTCCGTCAAAGTCAGTATATAGCTTAGTGTTGATTGCGTCTATCATGTTGTTTGCCACATCAATTTGTTGGTCGATGTTTGGTAGTATCAAATAAACTTTGTTGTTCTGCTCCCAAATTTTGCATAGGTGACTTAGTTGCAATTTATTTAGTATATCGTTTATAGTTTCTTCCTTTATAATGTTTGCACGTGCAACTTTTCCTCGTAGTCGCTTTGTTGCCTTATTATTTGTGTTGATTGTTTCTACGTATTCCGATAAGCCATCAAACTCTATCGCCAAAATTGCAAACATATCTAGGTCATAATTTTTGATGTTTTCTTCTGTTAGCCCGTTGTGTATATGATACTTGTATATACATTGTGCAAAAGCTGCTGTTGTTCGTGAATGTTCATATAATGATATATCACTAATTTCTTTAGTTGTATCAGCTGGGATACACCAAAGGTATTTTCTGCACAATAAATCTAGCTGTGTTAAGAATGTATCAAACTCCGAATTATCTACCTCTTTAAGCTCGTCCACAAATTTATCTATCAAAGATTTAAGTTCGTCTTGAGTGTTAGCTTTATAGCTTTGTGGAATAACCGCCTCACCTTGTAATGGATTTAACTTGTAGTGATTTGATGTTGCTTTTGAAGTAGCATCAGAAAATTTTATATGTTCTAAAACGCTATCTAATGGTCGCAATTTATAGTCATGCTTTTCTTCTGAAGTTTCCTCTCGTCTATCTTTAGATGAGTACGTGTCTGCCCTACTAACTATATATGCTAGTTTTCTTGTGTGGTCGTCTTCACAATGTGCAACTAAATATGGCTTTTTAATATACTTACTCTCATGATGACGTTTCACAAGTTCTTCCAAAATCGGGTTGCTTGTTAAAATACCTTGTGCATCAAGCCATTGTAAAAATTTGTATGAACCTTCCATATGTGTGCCATTTTCAGCACCGATTATTTTTATATATGCGTCACATCTGGATATTAGCTTTCCGATGTCGTGTAATAAACCAGCTGAAATAACTATTTGTTCTTCTGTGTAAGTATTCAATTTTTATCACCCCTTTTAATCTATTTTTATCAATGTTCCATAACCTATTGATTTGCGTTTTCCAACGCCCATATAGTTTGGAATGTCTATGTTGGTTACAAATTCGCCAAAAAATGCTATAAGCTTCGTGTCTTTTAGTACAATTGTTGTAGGCTCAAATTTACCGTTACACATGATTTGTTGGTCTATACGAATACCCAAATCTTTAAAATTAGATAATATATTGTTTTGCATTTGTCGGTTTAGGTCAAATTCACCTGCTCGGTATCTTTTGTAGTTTTCTTGGTTTATAGCAATCCATGGGGTTTGTAATTTGTATCGGTGTAGCTGAGTGCTAACTTCAAAGGTAAGCGGCTTGGTATCAAGTGCTTTTGATGTGATTGGTACTGTTTCACCTTTTAGGTTAAGAGTATTTAATGTTGGATATATAGTTTCAAGTATTTGTACGCCTTTGTCATATGCAACAACGCCTAGTTGATTATTTATTAGTTTGTATTGTATAAGCGGTGCTTTGTATCTGAAGTCATAGTCATCTATGTGGTTGTGCAACAATACTTCTTCACTTTTTAGACTTGATATATAACCACGTAATTTTTCTACATCTCGTTGATGCGGTGTTTTGTCGATTTTTAGTGTTAAAATTGCTTGGTTCATTTTATTCCTCCAATAATATACATTATATGGTAGCATTTAACAAATGTCAACAGTTTTTTAGATATAGCATCGATAAATAGTTAAAGTTAAACTAATAACCTAATACTGTTATAATATAAAATAAATAAGGAGCGACTTATAATCGCTCCTTTCTTTTTACTGTGTTTCAATCCTTGTTTTAATGGACATATATTTCTACACGTTACATTCTGAATCCCTTACAATATAAGGCTTTACAGGCTCTAACCTCGGAAATAACTCCTTGTTTTTTACAACTTTATATATCAAATTATAACCTCTGCTCCCTTTATTTGTCAACCCTATTTTACAAAATCAGATAATCTCTATCATATTCGCCAACAAAAAAAGCTCCATAAGCTTATATCGCCTATGAGAGCTTCCCCTTATCATTTTACACCTGCTGGCGTAAACCTGCCACTTCTTCAATAGAAAGTCCAGTTTTAATTGCAATAGTTTCATCGTCTAGCACGTCCAAAAAAGCAATTGCTAACTCTAATGTCTTTTTTACTTCACCTTCTTTTATTCCCTCTTTTCTTCCCTCTTTTCTTCCCTCTTTTCTTCCTTTAGCCTCTGCGGTTTCCATTTGTGTTTCTTGTATTACTTGGTTTTCCACGAACCTTTCATACGTTTTTCTTTCTTCTTTACTCATCTTTAGCACATTTAGTTGCTCATCAATTCTGTTCATCACTGTTGATTTCGCTGTACTTGCGATTTCGCTATTTTTTAATAAATATAACCACTCATCAAACTTATCTTTTGTTTCACCTGTGAATCT
>LNZQ01000174.1 GCA_002007315.1 Epulopiscium sp. Nele67-Bin004 | reverse complement strand
ACGCTTCACTAAAACAAGCTGTAATAAAAGTACTTTTTCCTGCTTTAGATACCCCTACAACACCTATTCTTGTATGTTTTAACTTTTCCATAATTTATCTCCATTTCTTATAGTTAATTATTTAACGCATTTAAATTATACCCCCCCGCCCTATTTTGTCAATACTCTTTTTGTCGTAATAACTCTAAAAACACCAAAAAAACTCATATTTCTCAGATTTACCCCAGAAATATGAGTTTTATATTATTAGCTACTATTCCATATCAATGAATTCTTTTTGGTTGTTAAGCATTCTACCTACAAAGCAATTTTTGCCACGTTCAACGTATTTCGCTTTTTGTTCGTCCGATATATCAGCCAAAATTTCAATCTTAATAAAAAACTTAGTTTTACCTTCTTCTGAATTGTCGCCCTCAACGCTAACGATTACGTCTTCAAACTCCACACCATCAGCAATTAGTGCCTTGCTAACCGTCATGTTTGCACAAGACGCATACCCTGCAACAACAAGTTGCCCTGGTCTAAAGTCCGAGCCTGTCCCACCCGCTTCTGTAGGTTGCCCAGAATAAACAGCCCTAACTTTGTTGTCCTCAGCAATTATCGCCTCTGTTGTAAATTTATCATCTTTTTTTCTTGCTACTATCATAAAAAATCCCTCCAATTTAAGAATATGGATATATTATACCACAAAATCTATATCGCTTCATCTAAAATAAATCACTATGAGAACCTGTCCTTGATAATACTAACGTCAATACCCCATTATCAATTTTATAAATTAATAACCAATCAGGATATAGGTGACACTCCCTATACCCTTTGTAGTTTCCTTTTAATTCGTGGTCTTTATACTTTTCGGGCAAAACTTCATTTCTTGAAAGCATACGAATAACATCATCTATTATATTCATATCATTGCCACGTTTTATTGCCTTCTTATAATCTTTTTTAAATTGTGAAGTCCAAATTATATCTAATTTCATGACTTTAGTTCTCTTAATGCTTCTTCTACATCTGAATAACGTCTTGTAGTAGGTTCATTTAACAATCGTTCACTTTCTAATATAGCCGAAAGAGTTTCATTATTTAGTCTAACATCAAAAGGAAATCCACCTTCTCTAATAGATTGCCTTAAAAAAACATTTATAGCAGTAGTCAAGTTTACACCCAACTCACTATAAAGAGCTTCACATTGTTTTTTTATATCATTATCTATACGCACAGTAAAATTTGTTGAATTAGCCATGTAATTACCTCCTAATTAATTGCCTTATCTTTATATTATATGTATAATACACCTAATTGTCAATGCAATCTGTACAGCTCACTGGCATATTTTAGCTGTACATGTTGACTATGGGTTTTACAATCCTTTTGCAATGCAAGCAATAGAAACTTATATCAATAGTAACCCCACGCTTAATATTGATTCATAACATTTATAGCAGACTGAACCACTATAAATGTTATATAGTACTTTTAGCTTTCAGTATAGTTTTTTTGTTTTGTAAAAGATACACAACCTATTTTAGCCATGTCAACAAAGCCTAAACTCTCGTAAAAACTAATTGTTTTAGGGGTATTAGCTGTGGTAAGGTGTATTTGATAAACGTTTTCGTATTTTTCCAAAATTGTTTTAAGTAACGTACTTCCAATTCCTTGACGTTGATATTCTGGCAAAATTATAATATCTTGTACAAACAGCACCGAGTGTCCATCTCCAACAACTCTAATTACTCCTATGCAAACGTTATCTACATACGCCCCTAGTGTATATAGCGAATTTTCATAAGCTGATTTTAACATTTCAGGATTGTTGTAATAATTGCTCCACCCCACTGCCTTGTATAGATTAAGGATTTCTTCTTCATTGTAACCTACATATTCTTTTAATGTTATATTGTTCATGTTTGCACCTCCCTATTTATAGAATATATTAAGCTTTTCAAATTGTCAACTCTTTTATATTTTAGTCGATAAATACAGAATTTTAAAACAGGTAGCCCGTTTAAGGCTACCCCATATCTAAATTATATTACCGTTAACAATCTTGCACGCCATTTCATAATCATCAGCCGCATAAATTATACGTTCCAATCGTTGTATCGTGTCAAAATTACTACCGCTATCATCTATCACAACTGCATCAAATTCAAACCCTTTTTCAAATGCACCAACATTTCCAAAAAACGCTCCCCCACCTCTTGTCGCCATATAAAAACTATCTGCAAAAGTTAGCGGCTTATCATCGCTATCCACATAATGCTCATACATTTTGGACACTTGCACCGTAGACACTATTTGTCTAAACAAGTCTATAGTTTGCCCTGCCCCAATATCACTACCAAGTCCAACATGTAACTCACTGTCCAAATATTTTCTAATCGGGGCTATTCCCGATGACAAATTTAAATTTGAGTCTGGACAATGTGCAACAAAAACATTGTTTTCTTTTATAAGTTGAAGTTCATCTTCGTTGCAATAAATGCAATGTGCCATTATACAATTATTTTGCGTGCCAAATAGCGAATATTTGTTATAGCTTTCGGCATAATTGTCTACATCTGGGCACAACTCTTTCACCCAATTTATTTCACTTTCATTTTCGCATAGATGAGATTGCACAGGCAAATTAAATTTACAAACAAGCTTTTCTAGTTCAGCCATTAGTTCATCTGTACAACTTGGGGTAAATCTTGGGGTAACAATTGGTTTTGTTCGCTCAAAGTTGCATTTCTCAAGCCATTCCACCGTATCTTTTGCCGATTTTGTAGCACTTTCTTCCTTATAATAGTCAGGTGAGTTTCTATCCATATTCACTTTGCCAACATAAGTATGTAATCCCGTTTGTTCTAGTAGCTTCATCAGTTCAATAGTAGCATCGTTGTGAATTGTCGCAAATATAACTGCCCTTGTTGTTGTGCTCTGCTTTAGCTCTGTTGCAAAAATCTCATATGACAACTTAGCATATTCCACATCTTCATATTTGCTTTCAGCTGGAAATGTATATTTGTCTAACCATTCCAACAACTCACAGTCCATACCCGTTGCCCTAAACTCATATTGCGGTGCGTGCAAATGAATGTCGCACAGCCCTGGGATAATTATTTTATCACTATGATTGATTATGCTTAAATCCTTATATTCATTAGGAATTTCTTCAAATACTCCTTTACATATTCCGTTTACACACACTCCATATGAGTTGTTTTTTACTACTAAGTTTCTCCATTTGTCGCTATATACATAGTTGCCTTTCAAAATAAAGTCCATACACAAGCCTCCTAATTACGCATTAGTTTATTGTATGCACCTAAAACTAATCCAAATACAACAACAAAAACAAAAATCCCCACAACTATAAAAACTTCAACTTAAATAGTTATGGGGGTATAGCATCTTAAAATAACTCGTTCAGTATTGCTCTTATAATAATGTTTCTAGTTCTTTAAGAATTTCGATTAGTAGCTCTTGTTTTAGTTGGTCTTTAGCTGATTCTAATTCTTTTTGGATTTCTTCTTGGATTTGGGTGTGTATATAATCATTTAGTTCTAATAAAATTTCTTCTTCTAGCTCTGGTAAAATTTCTTCTTCTAGTTCAGGTTTTAGTTCTTCTAAATCTTCTAATAGTTCGTCTTCTAGCTCTGGTAAAATTTCTTCTTCTACTTCGATTTCTGGCTCTGTTGTTTCTTCTTCTACTTCGATTTCTGGTTCTGTTGTTTCTTCTTCTACTTCGATTTCTGGTTCTGTTGTTTCTTCTTCTACTTCGATTTCTGGTTCTGTTGTTTCTTCTTCTACTTCGATTTCTGGCTCTGTTGTTTCTTCTTCTGCTTCGATTTCTGGTTCTGTTGTTTCTTCTTCTACTTCGATTTCTGGCTCTGTTGTTTCTTCTTCTACTTCGATTTCTGGCTCTGTTGTTTCTTCTTCTTCTTCGATTTCTGGCTCTGTTGTTTCTTCTTCTTCTTCGATTTCTGGCTCTGTTGTTTCTTCTTCTTCTTCGATTTCTGGCTCTGTTGTTTCTTCTTCTTCGATTTCTGGCTCTGTTGTTTCTTCTTCTTCAATTTCTGGCTCTGTTGTTTCTTCTTCTAAATATTTTTCAGTTAATTTATTATCAGCTTTCATATGACCTCTATCGCTAGCAATAATAATCATCGAACCTGCAATAATTAACTCTCCATCATTTTTATTAAGCTCATATTTAAGCTCAACTTTTGCTTTACCAATAATGATTTCTTTAGTTGTATACTCCAATTCCCACTCACTTATCTCAACACCATCTTCTAATTCCTTAGTTGCCTCTGCGTGAGCAACCTTAACTTTTTCAAAAATACCTTTACGCTCCCATTCAACTTTAGCATAAACAGCTATAACACCTAGACCCTCAAGCTCATTTTTCAATATAATCTCATCACTTCCTGCTGGATTATACTTAAATATAGAAAAATCTACTCTTTCAAATATTTGTTGTATCTTTTGACCGCTTGGTAAAACATAATCAGTAATAGTTTTAACTCTGCCATCTTCTTCGATAGTAACCTCTTTGATTTTTGCATCGTCAGTTAATAAATTTTCTTTAATACTATACATACAAAAATCCCCCCCTTAAATAAAATAATAGTTTGTCTTGCCTTAATATAATATGCATTCAGACAAAAAATGTACTATCATATACGATAATTAATTACAAATTAATTTTGATTACTATTTTACTTGTTTGATTAAATCTTCCACCGAAACATTGAACAGTTTTGCTAGTGCAATTAAATCAACTGTACTTGGGTCAGATGTACCTTTTTCCCACTTCGCCACTGCCTTCTTACTAACCCCAATTGCTTCTGCAACAAATTGTTGTGTTAGCTTACAATTTTGACGATATTCCTTTATCGCTTCTCCTATCAATTTTCTAGCTACTGATTTTTCGTTGCTGGGAGTTGTTCCGTTAATATATTGTTTCAAAGCTTTAACTAATAATGTTAGTACATAACTCATTCCACCCATAAAAACTATAATAATTGGTGTAATTATTAATAGTGTTATAAAAGTACCTTGCATATACGCCACCCCTTTTCTTTTTAATTAATTATATGAATAAACCTATGTAGCAGTGAGTACCTATTACGATATTATTAGCGATATGTGATAAACTACAAAAAGAGTAGCAAACTTGCCCGCCTTTATTCACAATTCTCAAACAAATAGGCTTATTTTTATAAGTGTCATCAAGCTGTTAAAGTTATATAATTAAGCAGTCGATATATTATGCAACTTAAAACAAACCCGAAAGGAACATTCTGATGAAATATAAAGATGAAATCAATATATTTATGAATTTATAACATGTATAATCTCGAACAATATTTAATAACAAATAAGGATAAGTTCGATAAAATTACATTTTAACTAGATGAGGCGAATACTGATAGACCTTTAAAAGAATTTTTAAAAGATACCATTAAAACTTATAAAAATACAATTTTGTATAATCAAGAAATTAATTTATTTAAAGAAGCTAACTCCATCAAAAAAACTCCTGCTGAAATTAACGATATTTTAAATAATATTGTTATAGATACAGTTCTTTTACCAGAGGATATAGATGATGTTATAAAATCTTATCTTAATACTACTACTAATCCTGATTTGTGCCTTCAACTCACAGTATACGAACAAACTCATTATGAATCATTTTCATAATAATTATTAAAAATAGAAAAATCTCCTCTAAACCCTAAATCCATACCTCCACAACCACTAAATAAAGATAATACTTTTAATTTGTGTAAATTGATATTGTTATCACAAGTGCCTTGTATTTTTATCTGTTTATATTCATTCATATTTGGTATCCTTTTTATACTAAATTTAACCGTTCGCTCGATTGGTATTATCATACTCTATAAGATAAGCATAGTCAAATTCAATTTAAACTATATTTTCAGATATAGTACTAATTTAGACTAATTGATTAATTTCATTCTTATATTCATATTCAGCAAGGATAGTTATACATGCATATTAATAAAGACTACTTACTAAACCAACACAAAAATAGAACTGCAACACTTTCTTTCGTTGTAGTTCTATCTATAATTTATAATATCATCAATTCTGCCCCACCCCTAGAGCCTTAAATACTACTTTAACAATATCACTCAACTAGTATCCTTATTATAATAAATTTATAGCACTTTCTAAAGTAAGTACTTTTACTACCATGGGAACTTTTTTTAGAGCGTCTTCCTGTTGTTTATAATTATAAAGTTTTTCTAACTTGTTAGCGTCTTCGATTAATTGGTTATTTAAAAATATGATATCATCTATTTTATCATTTAATATATCTTCCACATAGCGTTGTTGCTTAACTACACATCGTTTAACTTCTTTATAAATAATTTTTACTATTTCGTTGCGTGGTAAATTATTTTCAAAACTTTCTTTGATATACTTGTATATTTTCTCTGCTTCCCTATTAATAGGTTCTACATCAACTTTAATATTGTTAGACTGGTGATTTGCATTTTCTAATTGTCGTACCAAATCTTTAAAATAACACTGTGTTTCCGTTAAAAGTTTTTGTTCCAAACCGTAAATAGGTGTTTCCAAATATACACGCTCAAGTTGTTCTAATAACGACTTCGAGTAACTGAACATAACCTCACTCGCCTACAATGAATTTATAGCATTTTCTAAAGTAAGCACTCTTACCATAGTAGTAACTTTATCGAGATCTTTTTTCTGTTGGTCATCATTATAATTTTTTTCTAGCTTATTAATGTCTTCAATTAATTTGTTAGTTGAAAACACGATATCATCTATTTTCCCATTTAATATATCCGATACATATTGTTCTTGCTCTCTTACACATTGTTTAACTTCTTTGTATGTGCTTTGTAGACCTTTATTTAACACAGCGTTTCCAAACTTGGTCATAGCTTGTTTCTTTGTTTTGCCTGATTCTAACTTTAATATTTCTAAACATTCTTGGTCGTCTAAAGACACTCTTTGTGATAAATAGTTTTTTAAACTACCTCTAATCTGCTTTTCTATTTTCTCAGCCTCTCTATTAATAGACTTTATATCAACGTTCATATCATTAGACCCATTTTCTAATTTTTTTACTAAGCCTCTAAAATACTGCTGTGTTTCTTTCAGAAGTTTTTGTTCCATAGAATCACTAGTTTTTTCTAAAGACAAACTAAAGTCTGCTAATATTTTATTGATATTCAATGTTTCTGCTGTAGTGGCGATTTCTTTATCATAAGATTTTGTATTGCCTGTTTCTTTTGCTACTTTTTTTACTGTATCACCACCTGATGAAAAAAAATCTCTTATTTTATTTGCTACCCAACTCGTAGTGGTTACTAGTACTGTTGGGAGTACCCAGCTAAAAAACCCCATTGAGTTCACCTCCTGTATTTATAACCATATCTGCTAACGCTATTTTTGTCATAGCACTAACAATAACACTGTTTTGTGCATTTGTATTATGCTCATCTGTTAATTTCTCACATACACTAATCATTTCCGTGATGTTTGTAGTAACAGCATCTAAACTATAATTTATTTCATCTTGAATGTTCTCTACAAAATCCAACATCTCATCTTTAATTATTTCCACAATGTGTTCTAACGCCTTGTCAAACGATTTTTCAATAAATATATCCATCTCTAACTTTTTGTTATCGCCCGCACGCATCTCTAAAACCTTTCTACATTCTGGGTTATCTAATGATATTTCCTTATGAATATAGGAATTTAGTTGACCATTAATACGTTTTTTAATACGCTCTAAATCTCTAGCAAACTTTTTAGACTGTACGTCTGAAGCGTCATCTATATACATAACAAATTCCTCAAATGTATATGCCATATTATCAACAATTTCATTTTCCATAGCTTGAATATTGTCTTTTAAAGAGTCTAGCATGTCAAATAATAATTTATTTGTACTTTGCACAGCTTCAACTGTTTCTTGTCCTCTAACCATTGGCGCTTGCTCTGATATATAATCACTAACTTCATCTTTTTTCCCAAACATATTATCAAAAAAATCTGTCACAATACTAGGCACAACGGACTTTACTACTGGCGTTACCCAAGTTACTACTTTTGTTCCAGCAGCTATCAACTTTGCCCAAATACTACTCAGCAACATTGACTTTACCTCCTAGTTTACGAATCGCCGTATAAAGGTCCTTTGATCGTTGTTCTGTAAACTTGTTCATTTGTCTAAGGAATTTTTCAAGTTCGGCTTTTTCCTTTTCTGCTTCTTTTAGTTCTTCCTCACTTTTTTGTTTCTTAGCTCTAATTTCATCCAAACCTTTATCCGCTGTTTGCAAAATGCTAATTTGATTTTCTTTAAGGTCAGTTAATAACCCTACAACTTCAGTTTTACATGTCTGATAACTATTTTTAATATCATCTGCATAAAGTTGCTTGAACTTCGATAAAATTTCACGCTCTAATTTATCTTTTAACTCATGCATGTTAGAAATGCTTTTTAATTGTTCTAAATTAGCTTCTGTATCTCTAATTCTAAACTTCACGGCAACATTGTCTAAATCCCATTTACTATCTTCGTCTAAGTTATCATAATTAATAACAAGGTTATATACAAACGCTGCTATCCCTATTAAGTTTTGCTGTGCCAATGATGGATTACCAAAGTATTCTTTTTTACTTAGTAAGTCTAGCCATACCGCTTTTTGCTTAGCCCAGTGTTCTTCTGGTCTGTTTAATGCATCAAGCTGTGTTCCTATTACATATACTTTTTCTGGGTTATATCTTGTGTTAGCAAATGTACTTGCTATTGTAGCTATTTCTGAACCTGTTAAACTATCAGATTTTACACATACTAACACGGCGTTTGCTCTTGCAATATATTTTCTGGTGATGTCAGAACGGTACGCAACTGGATCATCAAGCCCGGGTGTATCAACGTATACAATTCCTTCTGGAATAGCCGAATTTGCAAGCCCCACTTCTACTTCTTTTACAAAATAATGCGTTGCCACTGTAGAAGATGTCCATTTTTTAATTTCTTCTTTTAGCTGTCCTAAGTCTTTAAATTCTCTTTTTTCAGGAGCTTTCCCAACCCAGTTGCCTTTTTCACGCTCAGCATTTAATTTTTTATAAGAATCTATAAATACTTCGGCTTTTGATTTTTGAACACTTTGCCATAATTGGTTCCATTCATTTTGTGTATAAAATGTTAATTTAACATAATTTTTCCCATTGTCTGACTGTCTAAACTTTGTTAATGACGCTGTTTCTGGTGTAACAGATACTGATGCTAAATCCATGTCCAATAAGGCGTTTACCAAAGTTGATTTACCTGCCTTAATTGCTCCTACAAGTGCAATTTGAAATTCTAGCCCTTGGCACTTATCAATAAATGCATCTAGCCTGTTAATTGTGGTATCTTGGATACTGTCTTTAATTCCCTCTGTTTGTAGTATCGCTTTTAGATTATAAATTTTTTGGCACTGCTCGTTCACTTGTGAGTCCCAATTTATTGATTTGTAATTTCTTGTTGTGTCCATTAGTTGTTGCTGAACACTTTGCATTTCCATTTCTACTTTCTGTTGTGCCTCTGCGGTAGTTATACCGTAATTCTCCATTAAGTTTTTTAAATTGCTCATTGCATTTCTCCTTTTGCATTGTATAATAAATGGTTTTTATAGAACATATTCCTTTGATAATACTTGTTCTGATTCTTTTGTTAATTTACCTGCCTCATCTAATATAGGCGTATCAAGTATAGCTTTAATAATCTGTGCTAGTTTAACTATGGCAAAAACTAAGTCTTTCTCATCCTTATCATATAGTTTCCAGTCAGTTTCAAATGAAGTTAGCTCTTTTAGTTCCGCCACACTTACACTAAACTTTTTATTTAAAACCTCTAATAAGCTATTAATTTGTTTAGTACGCACCTCTATATTGTTTAATTCTACACAAGCTAGGTCAATTTCGGCTGATGCTTTCTTTACTTTTGCTCTATTACTTTTTGCATTCTCAAGATTTTCACTTGCTGTAGCAGCGAATATTCCACCTGCAATTAATAAAGCTGGTCCTGCTACTAATCCACCAAGCACACTTGCTCCCGCTGCCATTCCACCACCACCTGCTGCCAATGAACCTCCACCAAGCCAAGCTAATGTTGCATTTGTTGCTGCTGCACCCGACAAACCTGCAATTGCAGTTCCTGTGCTAGCTGTCCCTAATGCCATAACCCCACTATACGTTCCCCAAGCAAGTAATCCACCTGCACCTAAACCTGCTAATCCACCTGATACTAGGTTAAGTGCTTCGCAAGAGATAGCTTTCATTTCAGATAATTCTTGTTGTGTAAATCCTAACTTGTGCAATTCATCTAACCCCGCACTATCTTTTAAGTCTATATTTTTAATCTTACTATAGTGCTCTACAAACTCGGCAAACTCGTTACCCCAAATATTAATTTTTGTTTTACCCAATGTTTCAATATTCTTAGTTGTAGCATCCTTTTGAGTTTCTATTTTCTTTTGAGCTTTATTTATTATACTTTCTGCTTCAGATTGAATATCCTTGGCATCACTATTATCAATCGCCCCTTTTACTCCTGCTACTGCTCCTGCTGTTCCCGCTGCTACTGCTGTTCCTAATAATATTTTTGAAGCTACTGCTCCTGTTGCCCATGCTAAAATTGGTAATGGCATAATCATGTCTCCTTTTCTCTTAAAAAACTAATACTGACTCATCGTCATTCATAAAATCATCAAATTCTTGGAAGTGATTAAATTGGAGTTTTACTCCAAACACACTTCCTAATTCATTAATACTACTACAAAATCCATCTACATCATTATTAAATATACATTTATCCATACTATTTAATAAGTCCTTAAATGTCACTGCTCTATATTGTTGCTCTTGCATATATAAAAATTCCAATTGGCTTTTATATGCATTCATTTGTTTAATAGCTTGCTCACACATAGCTTCTATAACTATACGTCTTTCTCTGGCAATTTTAGCATTTTTAAATGTTGCCAGTGCATTATTATATAGCAGACTACTCACCGTATAACCTATCATACCTCCAATAAATGCTCCTACTGGTCCTGCTACTGCTGTTCCAACTGCTGCACCATAAGCACCTGCTACCATTCCTGTCCCTTTTTCTCCTAATTGTTCCAGACATTCTACTTCATCAATTTTACCTTTTGCATAACTTATAAGAGTTTTACCTGTTTCAACAACTGCTGTCGCAATCATTACAGGTGCATTGGTATTCCCTAAAGTTCTCATAAGCTGATTTTTTGAAGAATGCATTACAGATTTAATCGCTGTTCCTGAATACCCTATAACATATCCATTTGCCGCACTTTTAGTAGTTGTAACAGCAACGTCTATAACAGCTTCATCAATATCTTTATCACCATTACATACTGCCCATAAATTTTGAGCTGTTGAAATACTACCTCCAACAATCGCTGCCCCTTTTGCTGCCTGCACACCTGCACCATGAGAACTTTTCATCACTTCTTTTGCAACAAATTTTTCAGGGTTTACCCTAGCATTTTTTGCGTCATCAGTAGTCACACCCGAATCTCTAATATTTTCTTTGGCTTGTTCACATTTATTAGCCTTAGCTTCAAGTTCATTAGCTTTATCAACATTCCCTTTAGCTCTTTGAGTATCAGCTTGGTTTCTGAGCTTGTCCGCTTCGGCTTGCAAAATTTGCTTAGTTGGTTCTACTTGTTCGGTTGGAACGTCCATTGGAGAATCTGAATATTTTTCCCATTCTTTACTGGTCATTTTTTTTGCCAATTCCTCAGGTGATTTCACCATCTTCATTTGGCTTTCAGAACCTTCTATTTTATTTCCATTAGCATCTACTTTCGCATGGTCATGTTTTTGGTTATTGGTTTCCCCTAAACCGTCAGTAGTTCTTGTTCTTGTGCTGTCACCTTTTAATATTGCTTCTTGATTATCTCGAGCTTCTTTTACTAATTCCCCCGAGAAACCAGCCTGTTGTTTAATATTAGCGTCTGCATGGTTATCATTAATTTTATAATTACTAATATCTTTTAGATTACGCCCTTGATGACCTATATCATTGCCCGCTGAATCATACCTAACACCTTTATACGCTTGCAATATTTGACTAGCACCTTCACCATGCTTTTGTACTACTCCATCTTGCATAAGCCCTAATCCTACATCTTTTGCAGTTGTAGATTTATCTTTTTTAGTACTCATATCACCTACTTCCCACCTCCATATAATCCATATAATCCATATAATCTATTTTCTCTAGCCCATCATTATGTAGTTTTTAGTAGATTATTAAGTTTCTATTTGAATTATTTTAAAATTGTGTTACTTTAGCACCATTATATAACATATTTTTGATATCGTCAAATTAAAATATTCTAAATTATTATTTTAATAGGAGAAAAAATGAAAATTAACCCCCCACAATCTACAAAAAACATCATCGGTACTCGACTCAGAATGGTCAGAAAGCAGAAACATATTACACAAGACCAACTATCTGCAAGACTCCAACTTCAAGGACTTACCCTTGACAGAACTGCTATATCAAAAATTGAAAACGGTTCTAGGTTAGTCCCTGACTATGAAGTTGTTGCTATCGCCAATGCTCTTAATGTCGATATAAAATGGTTGCTTACTGGTGAATAAGCCCTAGTTCATCACTGGTTCTAAATAGTTATACATATCATAAGTGTAACCATCAAATAGAACTCCATCATCTCTAATTATCGTTGTCACACCATGTGCGAACATGTGGTAGAATGTACGCCCCTGCTCTTGGAATGTAAATGATGAAACTGCAGTACCCGAACCATATATCTTATTGCTTATTTCATAAATTTTACTTTCGCTCAAAATTGGGAAACCATCATACAAAATCAAATCTGGCACGCTCGACCCCTCATAAATTTTCCCTGAATCAACATGCACAGCATACAGACCATCACCCATAAAATTCACTGGAGTTATAACATGGAACCAAGGTGCTTCCTGCCCATATACACCGTACAAACTTTGCTTAATCCCGCCATAGCTAAATTCATTGTGACTACTATAAGCTTTTACTAATTCCATTGCCTTCTCAGGTGTAATAGTGCTAGTGCTACCCGATTCATAATTACTTATAAAAGTTACATTCGCCTTTTCCATATCGTTAAGCACCGATTCGGAAAAACTATCTGCCGATACCGTCCCATTGTACCAACTTTGCGAAGTAAAATAAGTTTGTAAATCTGCACTTGCAAACATTCTTCCGTGTCTTGCAAAAATTTCATTACGTGCTATTCTTAGTTCAGCTGCTGATAGATGCGATATATCATCAGCTGTTAAATACTTGCTGTTGCTCTCTGGCACCATATAAACTGCTTCTGCTATTACTTCTTCTATTTCTGGCTCGATTTCTTCAACCACTTCTTCTATTTCTGGCTCGATTTCTTCAACCACTTCTTCTATCTCTGGTTCAATTTCTTCTTCCACTACTTCTTCTATTTCTGGCTCAATTTCTTCAACTTTATTTTCTAATAATGCTACCTCACTAGAATCTACCTCAACAACTTGCGGCGGATTTTCAGATGAACACCCTGCCAAAACAACCACAAGCCCTATCATTAATAATTTTTTGTTACGCATTACAATCTCCTTAGTGTTCTTATAAATCCATTTTTCGATATGGTGTTTTTTCTATTTAACGTATCTCTTACTGCTTGCACATAAACTACTTTTGTAACAATTTCAAGCTCCATACTTTCTAATTCTTCATATTCAAGTAATACATCTTTCATATATTCATCAGATTGTATAAATATTTGTTCCTTAATTTTTCTAAGTAGCTTCACTTCAGCATTATTTCTCCCAAGCTCACCTAAAATTCTTTCTACCCGTCTGTCCAAATTCATGGTATCACCCTTTATTACTATTATTTTACTATATTTTTATTACACGCTATATTGTATTTTTGCCTATGCCAACAACATCAACCCTAGTGCTAGTTCAACTAAGTTTTCCACATAATTGTACACAGTTGTTGAAGTTACTTTATTAACATCATAAACAACTTCCAACATTTTTGTACTATAATTTATCTCCGCACTAATAACACCTTTTTTCTCGACTAATCGATCTAGTAGTTGTGTATCTTGTTTTCTACTTCTTAATGCACCCGAAACAACTAGTGTTCCAGGCTTATCATAAACTATTTTTAAACTAGCTAAATTGTATTTATTCATCCAAAATGGCCCTAATATCATATTCTCACTCCTTTTAGTTAAAATCGTCCCAGTATGAATCAGCTTTTACTGACCAACCTGGATCCCCATTAATATCGTCCCAATATGAATCGGCTTTTACTGACCAACTTGGATCCCATTCAGCTTGTTTTTCAACGATATTATCCACACTACTTACTCCACCCGGCCCAGAGAAAAATGCTTGTCCTGTATTTTTGTTTACATAAAATGTACCCTCTGACATACTTGGTAAAATGCTATAAAAATTAGCTCCCGATTCACCATTTAGCGTATAATCACTACCCAAGTACCCGTTATATCTATACTCTTCATAAATAGAATGCTTTTGTTGTAGTATCTCAATTGCCACCTCTGGCGATATGCCACCACTTATATTGTAGTAAGTCGGCTGATAATTTGCGATGCTTGTGTATTCCACAACTCCCCCAGGCAATATGCCGTATACTCTGCCTGTCGTTTTGTGAACATAAACGCCACCTTCAAATTCGCCAAAAAACTCATAAAAATTCGCCATACTTTCACCGTATATATGATAATTACTACTGCCAAGCCCCTGATAAGTGTACGTACCGTTGCTTGAAAAATGCAACTTAATTTGTTCTAGTGCCTGACTTGGCGTAATCCCTGTTGGCAGCTTGCTTAAATCGTCTAGGCTTGAGTTGATTAACACCGTACTAGTCCCATCGTCCCATAACACTGGCACGTTAAGTGCTTCTGAAACAAATCTAAGTGGTATCATCGTTGTGCCATTTTTCACGATTGGTGCTGTCGTTAAAGTACTAGCTTGTCCATTAACTTTGGCTGTTGTGCTGCCCACCTGCAGTTCCACTTGAGTGTTGTCTTTTGTTATTGTGATTTGTTGTGTCGATGCGTTCCAATCTACGCTTGCCCCAAGCTGCTCACTAACAATTCTAACTGGCACAAGGGTTGTCCCCGATTGTTGCACTGGGCTTTCTGACGCTGTTGTCACGTTGCTGTTAATTATCAAATTAATCTCGCTCGCTGACACCACCCCCGTTGATAAACTTAATCCTACTAAAAACATCGCTAAATTCTTTTTCATATCTATTCTCCTTTTACATCATCATTGAACGTATTATACTAATTAATAAACCACACTTTTTGCATCTATCTGGTTTACTAATTCCAAATTTTGCCCCACATTTAGGACATCTGTCTAATCTTACCATTCTATATCCTCTCCTCACACAAACTTAAGTGGTATATAATGGTATTATAGCATACCGACTATGACATCTCGTTGTACTCGCCCTAAAGAAAAAAATTTTTTTACAAAATTATTTTCAGGCTTGTTTTAATGGACATATTATGATAATATCTAATAAAAATTTGGCATCATAGTGTCAAAAAATATAAATCTTACAAAAAATCTGGAGGAATAAATTATGGCAAAAAGTCATTCTATTACCCAACCTGAAAGGGTTCTAAACTTATATCACCACCTAATCACTGATGAATATGTTAATAAACAACAATATGTTCTTGAATATGATATTAATGTCCGAACTTTCGCAAGAGATATGGTATGTATCAGACAGTTTCTTTGTGCACAGGACACTTACAGCGAGGTAAAATATGACTCCAAAAAAGGGTATAGCCTATCAGGCTATACTAAAACTAAGTTTTCTACTGAAGATATGATTGTTACTTTAAGAATGTTAATAAATAGCAGGGCTTTCTCTAAAAAATATTTAGACCAATTAGTAGAGCTCATTATACAATCATCGCCTGTGTATGACCAAAACAGTATGCGCAATATTTTTAAGAACGAACTTATGTATTATGTTCCACTCGAAAATATCAATCCGAATTTATTTGAAACTATTTGGCAGCTTGAAAAACTTATTCTAAAAAAATCTAAAATTACTATGAATTACACCAAAGCTAATCTTGAAACTATTACTACAACTGTTATTCCTGTTTCTGTAATGTTTTCGGAATATTATTTTTATATTATCGCCTATGCAGATGATGATAAATACGAAAGACCTATCTCTTTTAGAATTGATAGAATTATTGATTTCGAAAGTGCCGATAAATGTAAAGCAACGTATTTGTATGAGCAGAGCAGAATATGTGAGTTGAAAAATAAATTGCAATTTATGCAAGGTGGCGAAAAGTTGACAATAACGTTTAAGTTTTGGGGGAAATCGTTGCAGGCGATACTTGACAAGTTTCCTAACTCCGAAGTTATAGGCTACGATGGCGATAAGGCTATTGTGAAAGCTCATGTTCTTAGTAAAAGTGCTAAAATGTGGCTTTTAAGTCAGGCACAATATTTGGAAATATTATCTCCTGAAGAATTTAGGGAGGATATGAAAAATACTATTGAGCAAATGTTGGATAATTATAAGTAAAATATGATTTAAAACAATTTGAAACAAACATTAGAGGTAGCATCTATAATAAGATTGTTACCTCTAATATTTGAGTTGAGACTCTTATAGTAAACTTCGGCGACTGACGTTTCCCATTCGCTTGAAAATACGCATTTTGCACCAAGCGATTGTAACGCTAGTCTAAATCCGCCTAAACCTGCAAATAAGTCTATAAATTTTTTGCCTTTTAGTAAGTTGTTATCTGTTGTAATCATAATTTTCTCCTATTATCAAGTATAATATTGTTTATTATACTTGGTGGTAAGCTACAAGGGCAAATCCCATCATTTACCCTAAATCATTCAAAAGTTGTAAAAGTTGTTGCTGTAATTTTGGAATATTAATATCTATGATTTCCCATACTAACATTAAGTTAATTCCTTCATAATCATCTTTAATAGTATCTGTTTAGACTTCATAAATTATAACTCCTGTATTTTTAATTTCTTGCTCTACTTTAGAATTATTATCTATATGTGTTATGTCTATTAAATCTACTTCTTTTTGTAGTTTTTTCCGTATATCTTCGCTCAATCCTATAAAATCTAGTCCTTTTAACTTGCCCTGACTGTCAATACATATATCAATATCACTATCTTCAGTAGCTATCCCTTTAGCATACGAACCAAATATTATCGCTTTTACTATTCCATTTGCTTTAAATACTGGTATCGTCATAGATTGAATTTGATTTAATGTATACACCATAAATATCACCTCTTGAATTATTATACTTGGTGGTAGGAATATTATCAAGCTGTTACATACAAAAAAGTAGCAACTGTGTAGTCACTACTTTTTGATCCTATCAATATTCTTTCCATATAATTTGTCTATTTTGGAAATCCAGCAGGACATTAAAATCTATCATTAGATTTAATCCTATAACACCTACTGAAAAGCTTTCTTCTGGAAAACTATGTGCATACACTTCTAAGTTTTCAATAATTAGTTCCCCTATTTTGATTTTTTCTATTGTTACAATATCTACATAAGCAATTCCGCTTGCCGTTGTAATTCTTGTCTTTTTAGCACTGCTTATATCATAACCTAATTGATATAAGATGTCTTTTGAAATAGTTGTTACACTTGCTCCAGTATCAAATACCAACATCATATTTCTAAATCTATTTACTTTTTTACTCCATAAACTTACATCTAACATTAATATATTTCCCATTAATTCCATTGGAACATTATATTGTTTCATAATATTACACTTATCCCTTCTGGAATATCCCCTATATAACGAATGTATGTTTCGCTATCTTCATGCATATATTGTGCCATTTCTCGAATTACTTTATCTCGACTTTCACTATTAAGTACAACCTCGCCACCTATAATTTTACCGTTATCGTCTTTTTGACAGTTTATCATAAATATCCATTGACCATCAAACTCTTTGTTGATGTTAGCCATTAGTTTATACATTTATATCACCTCTTGAATTATTATACTTGGTGGTGGGGATATTATCAAGTCGTTACATACAAAAAGAGTAGCAACTGTATAAGTCACTACTCTTTTTGCGTGTTTATTATTATTCCATCTAGATACAGTACATCTTTGTATATGTCAATTCTGTTTGATCAAATACCATCTGAATCAATAATAATACTGTGAAACTTAGGTAAGCTATTAAGAATTTTAAACATACCGTGGTTTAATAAATGGGTACAATCGTATCTTTTTACTAATCCATCGGCAAATGTTAGCGTTAGTGTGTAATCGTCATGTGATTGTATTGCTATTACTTTTGGAGTCATAGGGTTATTCTCTTATAAATATTTCAAATTTGATGTATGAGATGCACCTTTTATGTCAATAATTAAAGTATCCAATTTTTACCAAAAGGAGAAAGCCACATGGGATTTTTCAATAATGTTTTAGATAGTGTTTTAAGTGTAAGTGAACATCTCTTTAAAAGGTTAACTATGCTGTCTGTGACAGTGTTTAATAAGCACAGTAATAGAATGCAGCATTCGTCTAATTAGAGATTGTAAAACAGCAGTCACTGAGAATAAAGGAAATATGGCAGTGATGGAGATAATTGAAGCGAAGTACTCTCTGAGCCAACAGGAACAGTACAGGAAACAAAAGTCCTTGTAACCCAGTCATCATGATAATCTTTAATGCAGGTGTTCTCAGATGTTAATAACTAACTTTTTTACAATAAGATGACAGCTTTTCAGATTCTGAACATTAAGCACAGGCTTGTGTGGTGGGTTAGGGTTACGGTGGGAGTGCCTGTGCATTCGCAAATGCAAATTAGCATCTTTGTAATCCCTAATGACAGGGTTGTTTAGCTCTGCTTGATCTGAACTGCTGACAGGCCACCAGTGCTGCACAATTAATTGACATGTAAAATTGCAGTCTGATTTACTGATATTTTTAAATCCTAGGGAGGTGCAATTTGTTAAAGGAGAAATGTATGTTTAAATACCATTTCTGTTCAAATATTGCCCTGCTGCAGAGTCATATCATATTCCACACACTTAAGAAAACATCTTAGTTTGGTACAGATCCCTGCAAAAATCATAACAATCATTTTAATATGTTTAATAATTGCAGTTAGATATTTTTTCAAAATCACGCAGCACTCTTAGTCACAGTAGCGTGACACTGGCCTACATTTCTCCAAAAGTTTTAATTGTTTTAATATTTCTTAACTGTATCTGAGAAACATTTGTTTCATATGTACT
>LNZQ01000173.1 GCA_002007315.1 Epulopiscium sp. Nele67-Bin004 | reverse complement strand
CAGTTTATATGTCAGATATAGATGAGCTTGCACCAAACCATTGGTTGGGTGGGTTTACGGGAATAGTAAAAGAGCCAGATGGAAGTGCAACAGCGAATATGTTTTCTATATTAGAAGATGGAAAAGCTCAACTAAACGTTGTTGAAGTAATTGATGGTGAAGTAGTATATGAAGTGCAAATTGATGCAAATGCATATCGTGCAGAAAGAGCATTTTTATATCAAGAGGGACAAACTCAATCAACTATAGTTGGATATGAGGGACAAAATTTGGTGAAATAAATAACTTAACCTAGAAAAGCTATCAGAGAAATGGCGGTTGGTGCGAGCCATTTAGTAAATATAGGTGTTCCACTTTTGTAGTTGTCGGTGACAAATCGACGGTTTTACGCACCTTATAGCGTATTAAAGCGGATTTTTTAATCAATTCGGGTGGCACCGCGGGATTTCATATACTAGACTCTCGTCCCTAATTACATGTATTATGGCATGAATTGGGGACGAGAGTTTTTTATATATATAAAAATTAGGAGGAATTTATCATGGAAAGAAATTATAATTTTTCAGCAGGACCAAGTATGTTGCCGTTAGAGGTATTGGAAAAAGCACAAAAAGAATTTGTTTGTTATGGAAACTCAGGTATGTCTGTAATGGAGATGAGTCATCGTTCAAAAGTTTATGAGGACATTATTTTTGGAGCGGAAGAAAATCTTAGAGAACTTATGAATATCCCAGAAGACTATTCAGTACTATTTTTACAAGGAGGAGCAAGTACTCAATTTGCTATGGCGCCACTTAATCTTATGTTTAAGTATAAAAAAGCCGATTATGTAAATACTGGCCAATGGAGTAAAAGAGCTATTGCTGAAGCAAAAAAATATGGTGAAGTAAACGTTGTGGCATCGTCTGAGGATAAAGTGTTTAATTATATCCCAAATCTTGACCCAAGTATCTTTAATACTGATGTTGATTATGCGTATTTTACACTAAATAACACAATTTATGGAACTCATATTCCAAACGCAGAATTACCAAATATTGATGTACCATTGGTAGGAGATGCAAGTTCTAATATTTTAGCTGAAGAATATGATCTAACAAAATTTGGATTGTTTTTTGCTGGAGCTCAAAAGAACTTAGGGCCTGCAGGGGTTACAATTGCTATAATTAGAAACGACTTAATGGGCAAACATATGGACTTTACACCAACAATGTTACAGTATGATATTCATGCAAAAGAGAAATCTTTATACAATACTCCACCAACTTTTGCTATTTATTTTGCAGGATTAGTATTTGAGTGGGTTAAAAAGATGGGCGGAGTACCTGCTATGGAGAAGCATAATAAAGAAAAGGCTAGTATACTTTATGACTTCCTAGACAACAGTTCATTATTTACAGGGACAGTTGTAGCAAAAGACCGTTCACTTATGAATATTCCTTTCGTACTTCCAAGCGAGGAATTAAATGCTAAGTTTATCAAAGAAGCAAGTACTAAAGGTTTTGTAAATTTAAAGGGTCATCGTACAGTTGGTGGAATGCGAGCGTCTATTTATAATGCTATGCCAATTGAAGGTGTTAAGGCGCTTGTTGATTTAATGGGTAAATTTGAAGTTGAAAACAAATAATTAGTAAAAAAGGAGAGTATAAAAATGTATAATGTATTAACTTTAAATGAAATTTCAGCTAAAGGAACAGATAAACTTTGTGCATCTGATTTTAACGTTGGAAACAATGTTGAAGCGGCACAAGCAGTAATTGTAAGAAGTGCAGATATGCACTCATATGACTTAAATCCGGAATTATTGGGGATTGCAAGAGCTGGAGCTGGAACAAATAATATTCCAATTGATAAATGTACAGACGAGGGGATTGTTGTTTTTAATACTCCAGGAGCAAATGCCAATGCTGTAAAAGAACTTGTTTTAACAGGTATGTTACTATCTTCTCGTAAAATCTTAGAAGGCATTGAGTGGACTAAGGGCTTAAAAGGGACAGAGGGTATTCCAGCAAATGTTGAATCAGGCAAAAAACAATTTATTGGACCAGAACTTAGAGGTAAGAAACTTGGAGTAATTGGGCTTGGAGCGATTGGAGTGTTAATTGCTAATTCGGCTGTAAGCCTTGGTATGGAAGTAATAGGATATGACCCTTTCCTATCTGTACAATCTGCTTGGAATATTTCAGCTGGTGTTGAATTGGCACCAAATATGGATGCAGTACTTGTTGATAGTGATTTCATTACAATTCATGTACCATTTAATAAGGAAACAAAGGGCATGTTTAATGAAGAATTATTTGCCAAAGTAAAAACTGGCTGTCGTCTATTAAATTTTTCAAGAGGAGAATTAGTGGATACAGATGCATTAACAAAGGCACTAGAAAATGGTACGCTTTATAGATATATAACAGATTTTCCAAATGAAGATATGTTAAATCTAGATAATGTGATTTCTATTCCACACCTAGGAGCATCAACGCCTGAGAGCGAAGAAAATTGTGCTGAAATGGCTGCATTGCAATTAAAGGACTTTTTACAATTTGGAATTATTAAAAATTCTGTAAATTTTCCAGAGTGTGATTCACCATATTGTGGAAAAGCAAGAATTACACTAGCACACAAAAATGTACCTAAAATGGTAGGTTCAATAACTAATATCTTAGCAGATGAAAACTTAAATATTGATAATATGGTAAATAAATCTAAGGGTGATATTGCATATACAATTGTAGACTTAGATACTCTTGGTGATAAGTCTGAAGATATTTTAGCTAAACTTAATGCAATTCAGGGAATGATACGAGTAAGATTAATTTAATGAGGTGAAAAAATGTCAACTATAAGAAGTTTTAAATCAATTAGACCAGCAACACAATTAGCCGATAAAGTAGCAGCTCTACCTTATGATGTAATGAATGAAGAAGAAGCACGTAAAATGGTAGAAAACAACCCATATTCATATTTACACATTGATAGAAGTGAGGTAGATTTGCCTGAAGGAACAGACCCTCATTCTACAGAAGTATATGAATTAGCGGCGAGTAATCTTAAGAAGTGGCTTGATGAGCAAACATTTATTCAAGATGAAACTCCATGTTTATATATTTATAAATTAACAGCAGATGGAAATTCTCAAGTTGGATTAGTTTGCTGTACTTCAATTGATGAGTATTTAAATAATACTATCAAGAAACACGAATATACTCGCCCAGAAAAAGAAGATGATAGAGTAAATCATGTTGATTATTGTGATGCCAATACAAGTCCAATTTTTCTAACGTATAAAACGCAAGCCGAAGTTGATGAAGTAATTGAAAAGTTTATCGTAAACAATACTCCAACTTATGATTTTGTTGCAGATGATGGAGTTGGTCATACTGTGTGGGTAATTGATAATCAAGAAGTTTGTGATACTTTAATTAATTTATTTAAGGATATTGAATGTCTTTATATTGCTGATGGACATCACCGTAACGCAAGTGCATTACGAGTAGGTCAAAAAAGACGTGAACAAAATCCGAATTTTACAGGAGAAGAGGAATTTAACTTTTATTTGTCTGTATTATTTCCACACACTCAACTTAATATATTAGATTATAGGATAGGGACGAGAAAACCCACTGCTTTAGCTGTGGGATGAGAGTCCTACTTCATCCAGTAAGCGTGTTGAGAGATTAGCACGTAGATAACGGCTTAGACCGTTGCAATATACTACTTGAATTGCTGGGAACCCTTAAAGCTAACTAAACTACAACATAAGTTTGAAATAAAACTAAGTGTGAATGTGGCGAAAGCAGAAAAAATTAGTTAGATGGTATATGGTTAAATCCTAAGTACTACAAACAATAGGCAATCAGCAGGTAAGACTCGAATAGAGTAAACTTCAACGACTATTCCTCTTGAGGGAAGTACACCATAAGCGATTGATGGTGGAAGTGGGTAGCCCCTAACAGCAATAAAAATAAATTGGCTGAGGGAGAAGATATAGTCTGTGCTTTATGGAAACATAAAGAGGTCTACCAAAAGGTAAGACTGGCTAGAAAGTAGCGTTTCTAGTTGAACGACAACCTCCCGTATCACCTAAAGGTACGGTTCTAAAGGAAAATAAAAACTTTAAATATTTTTCTTAATATCTTGAATGTTTAAGTAAGTCACATTATAATCATCTTAATAGAAAGTGAGGTGAAAAATAATGTATCTTACGATGAAACAACAAGTAAAACAACTTTCAAAGGAAGATTTTAAAATCATAAAAAAGTTATGTCATACTGCTAAAAACTTAGCAAATCAAGCTATATATAATGTGAGGCAACACTATTTTAAAGAAGGCGAATATTTAAGTTATGAGAAAAATTACGTTTTACTAAAAACTAGTGAAAACTACAAGTTATTGCAATCAAATATGGCACAACAAATTTTAAAAGAGGTAGACGGAATGTTTAAAGCATTCTTTGGGCTTTTAAAATTAGCTAAGCAAGGCAAATATAACTTTAAAGATATAAAACTTCCAAAATATCTACCTAAAGATGGGTATTTTACGTTAATAATTGGAATGGTAACTACAATAACAGATAATGTTTTATTGGTGCCATATTCAAGGACATTTACAAAAACCCATAATAGGATAAAAATAAAATTACCACCAAAATTAGCAAACAAGAAGATTAAAGAGATTAGAATAATAGCAAAATCAAATGCTAGGTTCTTTGAAATTCAATATATTTATGAAGTAGATGAAACTCAGAGAGAATTAAACAAACAAAACGCACTAGCTATAGATTTAGGTATAAATAATTTAGCAACTTGTGTAACTAATACAGGTAAAAGTTTTATAGTAGATGGTAGAAAGTTAAAGTCCATTAATCAGTGGTATAACAAGCAAAATTCTATATTACAAAGCATAAAAGATAAGCAAGGCAATAAAAAACACTATACAAATAAACAAGTTAAAAATAATCAAAATAGAAACAATAAAATTAATGATTATATATCTAAAGTAGCGAGGATAATAATCAACTATTGTTTAAATAATGATATAGGGTTAATTGTTTGTGGGTATAACGAAACATTACAAAGGGGTACTAATTTAGGTAGAAGAAATAATCAAAACCTAGTTAACATACCATTTGGAAAGTTAAGAGAAAAGCTTGAATATCTTTGTAAGATGTATGGAATAGAATTTGTAAAGCAAGAAGAAAGTTATACAAGTAAAGCAAGTTTCTTTGATAAAGATATAGTACCGATATATGATGCAGATAATCCGCAAAACTATGAATTTAGTGGAAAACGTGTAAAAAGAGGATTGTATCAAACAAAGCAAGGAAAGTTGTTAAACGCAGATATAAATGGAGCATTAAATATATTAAGAAAAAGTAGCGTTGTGAGCTTAGAAGCTCTATACAGTAGAGGCGAACTGGACACGCCGATAAGAATAAGGATAGCTTAGGCTCTCAAACTTCTTAAATAAAGTTTTTATTAACTTTTAGAACCCCACTCCTTCAGGTGTGGGAGGTTCAGGTTGTATATACTAATAACATTAAAAACCCTAAAAGTGAGTATACTTATGGTAATAATACTTATACCGTAACACCTATTTGTGTTTCACATAAAAATGCTGATGAAATACTATCTACCATAGAAAATAAGCTAAAAGATAAAGAAGAATTAACGGGATTTGATTTAATGGATTTAGTCTTTTCGCCTGTTATGTCTGGGAAATCTACCACTGAAGAACGATTAATAAAAGCTATAACTATTACACAACATCATGATATAGTTAAACAGCAGGACATTCAGGCTATGTTATATACATTTGCTGAAAAGTTTTTACAGCCGAATGAACTTTATAATATTAAGGAGTTGATTAAGATGACAGCATTAGGAAAAATGTTAAAAGAGGATGGAATACAAGAAGGTAGACAAGAAGGTAAAGTTATTGGTATCCTTGAAGGTAAAATTGAATTATTATACACTCGACTAGACATGTCAGCTATTGAAATTGCCAATGATTTGAATATCCCTCTTGAGCAGGTTCAACAAACTTTGGAATCTTTAGGACTACACTAATCATTGCCAGATAATTAATCGCATATATAGATTACCTTGAATACGAGCAACTTAAACAAGCGTTGTAATCGCCACCCCTGCCATGAACCGCACCCTTTTTCTTAGACATAGAAAAGGGTACTAAGATGTTAACTTATGAAAACAAAGTAGATATATATGCTAGAAGAAAAAATGGTGAAACAATAAATAGTTTATCTAGTAGATTTCAAATTCATCAATCTGATATAAAATATTTAATTAGGTTAATTGACTACCATGGGTTAGAGATTGTAAAGTCAACAAAGAAAAAAAGATATTCATATGATTTTAAAGAACAGGCGATAGATAGAGTTTTAATAGATAATAATAGTATTACATCACTAGCTGTTGAACTGGGACTTAGTAGTACTAGCATTTTAAGAAATTGGTTGAAAAAATACCAAGAAAATGGGTATACTCTAAAAAAAGATAATCAAAGGAGTCTTCCCATGAAAAAACCACAATCGTTAGTAAACAATAATATATCTGGTATTACAGACAATAAAACTATTGAGAAAAAGATAAAACAACTTGAAGAAGAAAATTTATACCTGAAAGCTGAAAATGAATATTTAAAAAAGTTAAAAGCTCTTGCTCAAAGCAGCAAAAAATAGTAGTTATAGATGAGTTAAGAGCAAAATATCCATTTAAAATGCTACTAAAAATTACAGGAATACCACGCTCAACTTATTATGAAATAAAACAAAGAATTGATAAGGATGCAAAAAATTCAGAACTGATTAAAGCAATAAAAGAAATATCAGCTACTAATAAAAACTTATATGGCTATCGTAGAATAACCTTAGAGCTTAGAAATAGAGGATTTATTGTTAATCACAAGAAAGTACTAAGGTTGATGAAAAAAGAAAATTTACTGGCTAAAATTAGAAGAAAACGTAAATATTCTTCATATAAAGGTGAAATCGGAAAAATTGCAGATAATCATATAAGAAGAAACTTTGAAGCAACAGAACCAAATCAAAAATGGTTTACAGATATAACAGAATTTAATTTAAGAGGCGAAAAGCTTTATTTATCACCAATACTAGATGCTTAT
The DNA here is from genome assembly GCA_002007315.1 of Epulopiscium sp. Nele67-Bin004. The sequence goes on along the minus strand of LNZQ01000173.1, from coordinate 605 downwards.
GGAAGATATATTGTTTCATATAACGTATCAAGAACAGCCGATTTAATACAGATTAAAACTATGTTAAAAGGAGCTATCAAAGATGATATAAATTATAGTGGACTAGTATTTCATTCGGATCAAGGCTGGCAATATCAACACAGTAGTTATCAAAAAGTATTAACTCAAAATGGTATTATACAGAGTATGTCACGAAAAGGAAATAGTATTGATAATGGACTCATGGAAGGATTTTTTGGTATTATGAAAAGTGAAATGTTTTATAATAAGGACGATGTTTACAATTCTATTGACGAACTTATTATAGCGATTGATAAATATATAGAATATTATAATAATGATCGAATTAAGGTAAAGTTAAAAGGACTAACCCCTAATCAATTTAGGAATCAGTCTGTATTATATGCAAATTAAAAATAACAAACAGTCTAAGAAATTGGGTTCTGTTCATAGAAGTGGGGTTCTAAAAGTTAATAAAAAAACTTTATTTAAGAAGTTTGATAGCTTATGCTACCCTTTTTCTTATTGGCGTATTCAGTTCGCCCCTACTGTATAAACTTGCAAAATCACAAGTTACAACATTACTTTTTATCATTATATTCATT
>LNZQ01000172.1 GCA_002007315.1 Epulopiscium sp. Nele67-Bin004 | reverse complement strand
TAAGTAATGCGATATCTAACATTTTTCACCTCTATTTTTAAAATATTTATAACTTATAATAGGGCATGATTCCTATATTTGCAAGGGATTTCTCATATTTAACCACTTTTTCTAAAAAAAAATTAAATTTTTTTTTGTTTTATGTGTATAAGATAGTATTTTGTGGCAATACTATAATTGTACCGAGTGTGAGGTACATCGCTAAATCCCCCCTCAACCTGGGTTTCTTCCCCCGAAACCTAGGTTCTTTTTTTTGCCCTTTTATAAACACTTAATAAGTTACCCCTCTCCCCATCTAAAATCTACATTTTTTTATAAGCTTATCAATATCCCTGTCTATATCTTTGCCTTGTCCTATATTGTTAATTTTTTCCTAAAATTCCATTTTAGACATACTATAGTTTAAATAAAATTATTTTTTAACTTTTTATATTATGCATAAATTATTTAAATTTTAACGTTAATTTATATTATATTTATTGGTTTTTTAATTTATATTTTATTTATATTCTCTATTTTCTGTGCAAACTTCCTATAATATGTACTTCTACTTTGTTAATCTCTATATTGTAAATCGTTATTTTTTTAACATAAGACATTGACAATTTTTTATCAAACTGTTATTATAAAATTCGTAAAGCACAGAAGCACGGAATATTTATATTCCTTTACTATATTGGTTATTACTACCTTGTCAAAAATTGTTTTCTCACTAAAAAAGGTATCTTTTTAACCTACCAAGGAATAATATTAACATGCAATTCATGCACAAATTCTTATTTTTTAATTAGAGGAGGATTTTTTAAATGGCAGATAAAAAAGAAACTAAAAAAGATGTTCAACCTCAAGCAACTGATGCAGTAGCAGCAGCAAAAGCAATGGTAGACGCATTAGCTAAAAAAGCAGAGGTAGCGTTAGACGCATTTATGAAACTTGATCAAGAGCAAATTGACAAAATCACAAAAGCTATGGCTCTTGCTGGTTTATCAGCTCAAATGAAACTTGCACGTATGGCTGTTGAAGAAACAGGACGTGGTATATTTGAAGATAAAGTTACAAAAAACATCTTTTCTACTGAATATATTTACAACAGCTTAAAATACACAAAAACAGTTGGAATTATCGAAGATAACGAACACGAAAGCTTTATGGAAGTTGCAGAACCAGTTGGTATCGTAGCTGGGGTTACACCTGTTACAAACCCAACTTCTACTACAATGTTTAAAGCGATTATCGCTGTAAAAGCTCGTAACCCAATCATTTTCGGTTTCCACCCATCAGCTCAAAAATGTTCTGCTGAAGCAGCTCGTATATTAAGAGACGCTGCAATCGAAGCAGGAGCACCAGCTGACTGTGTACAATGGATTGATCAACCATCATTAGAAGCAACAAATGCTCTTATGAACCACCCAAGCGTAGCAGTAATTCTTGCAACTGGTGGATCTGCGATGGTTAAAGCAGCATACTCTACTGGAAAACCAGCACTTGGAGTTGGACCTGGTAACGTACCATGTTTCATCGAAAAAACTGCAAACGTAGAGCAAGCTTGTACAGACGTTATTCTTTCAAAATCATTCGACAATGGTATGATTTGTGCATCAGAACAAGCAGCTATTATTGAAGCTCCAATTTATGACCAAGCAGTAGCTTTCATGAAAAAACACGGATGTTACTTCGCAACAGCTGAAGAAATCAAAAAAATTGAGCCAGTTGTTATCAACCCTGAAAAACAAATGGTTAATGCAGCTATCGTTGGTAAATACCCATACGAAATCGCAGCTATGGCTGGTGTAACTATACCAAAAGACACTAAAGTTCTTTGCTGTGAAATTCCTGATGTTGGGGCAGCTCACCCATTATCAAGAGAAAAACTTTCTCCAGTTCTTGCAGTTATCAAAGCAACTGATGCTCAAGACGGTATCAAAAAAGCTGAAATCATGGTTGAACTTGGTGGTCTTGGTCACTCATCAGTTGTTCACTCAAAAGATGATGCAATCGTTCGTGAGTTCGGTACAAGACTTAAAACTGGTCGTGTAATCGTAAACTCTCCATCAACACACGGAGCAATCGGGGATATTTACAACACAAATACTCCATCATTAACTTTAGGTTGTGGATCATACGGTAAAAACTCAACAACTTCAAACGTAAATACAGTTAATCTATTAAATAAGAAAAGGGTGGCGAAGAGACGCGTGAACATGCAATGGTTTAAAATTCCAGAGAAAATTTATTTCCAACCAAACTCAATTCAATATCTTGCTCACATGAGAGATATCAAAAGAGTTCTTATTATAACTGACCCAATGATGGTTAAACTTGGATATGTTGATAAATTAACTTATCACTTAAATAAAAACGCTAACAACGTTATCGTTGAAGTATTTAGTGATGTTGAGCCAGATCCAGACTTAGTAACAGTAAGAAAAGGTACTGAAATGATGAACAGCTTTGAGCCAGATACAATTATCGCTCTTGGTGGTGGATCTCCAATTGATGCTGCAAAAGCTATGTGGTTATTCTACGAAGATCCAGACGCAGACTTTATCGGAATGGCACAAAAATTCATCGATATCAGAAAACGTGTATACAACTTCCCTAAAATGGGTAAAAAAGCGAAAATGGTTGCTATACCAACAACTTCAGGTACAGGTTCAGAAGTAACATCATTCGCAGTTATCTCTGACAAAGAAACAAACATGAAATACCCACTTGCAGACTACGAGTTAACTCCAGACGTTGCAATTATCGATCCAAACTTCGTTATGACTGTTCCAAAAACAGTTACAGCACACACTGGTATCGACGTTCTTACACATGCTATCGAAGCATACGTATCAATCGTTGCATCTGATTACACTGACGGTCTTGCAATTAAAGCTATTCAATTAATATTTGAATATCTTCCACGTTCTTACAAAAACGGTGCTGATGATCCAGTTGCACGTGAAAAAGTTCACAACGCATCTTGTATCGCAGGTATGGCATTTACAAATGCATTCCTTGGAATCAACCACTCATTAGCACACAAATTAGGAGGAGAGTTCCACTTACCACACGGACTTGCAAACGGAGTATTATTACCATATGTAATCGAGTACAATGGGGTAACTACACCATCTAAATTTGCTATCTTCCCTAAATACGAGAAATTTATCGCTCCAGAAAGATACGCAGAAATCGCAAAAGCTCTAGGACTTCCAGCGTCAACTCCAGAAGAAGGTGTTGCTTCTTTAGCTAAAGCAGTAAGAGACCTTATGAAAGAGCTTGATATGGAAATGACTATCCAAGAGTGTGGAGTAGATGAAAAAGAATATATGGCAGTAGTTGAAGACTTAGCGTACAAAGCGTTTGAAGACCAATGTACAACAGCTAACCCAAGACTTCCAAAGGTTACAGAACTTCAAGATCTTCTTAAATTAGTATACTACGGAAAATAATCCGTTTATGATAGATTTCCGCTACCCTTTTTGGGTAGTGGATTTTTTTTGCGTTAATATCTATTTTGATGTATAATAAACACGATACAACATAAGTCAACATATATTAATTAACATAGAATCGTAACATAAGTATAGAAAGGAACATTTACATGAATTTAAATACACCACCCATTATAGGAATACCTATAAATACGCAAGTTTATATGTCTGCTGGAGATAGCAAACAAACTTATTTTCTTAACGATGAATATGCAATTTGGGGAGAGAGAGAAAAAACAGATTACTTGTCTTCACATAGGCTAGCATGGACTGTGATGTCATTATCTGGAAATTGTTGGTTGCAAATTGGACAGATCACCTAAAATTTGAAAGAAACTTTTCCGTGTTACAAACTTCCAAAACAAAGAGAATTGTTAGTGCAAATGAAACTAATTACTTTAGTTGATTTTAGTTATCTACTAGGTTTATCTTGCACTTGCTCTCCACAAAGTATGCCTCACCAGAGGACTGTAGATTTACAAAATAGCAATTTTAAACTAGAAATTTTGATTGTGCCTGGTGATCTGTGCTAGATCACCAGACAAATATTGCCACTGCTTAGCAAATATTTAATGACAGTGTGCCAGTAGGAATGGAGCCAGGAATGGACCCATTGCAAAATTTGAAGAGCAAAAATGTCATACAAGTAAAACTGTAATATCTCAAAAACAGTAAAAGGTAGCAAAAACATATGGATGCAAGTTTCATAGTTCAAAGTCTTCTGTCTTGTTTAAAGTTTGAATGAAGTCTGCAGCATAAGCTATGTGGAAGCAGTACAAGTTCAAAGAGGGCTTGGTTTGATAATTTTTCACAATTTCCCATTAATTCTTATGGGACATTCATTCGGGTTTTTCCCAGTTTTTGTGAAAATGCTTTTACAAATTGCTACCAAAAGTCATCGCACACCATTCCTGATAACTCCGAACGTGTTGATGTATGTTTTGTTAATGTGCACTCAAAGCACTAGGTATGCTGTGAAATCTGGCAGAGGACAAATAAGTTGAAGAAATAAGTATGAGGAATGGTAATAGCGTAATAGTGTTGCTGTATTTGCTTTGCACAGCAGGAACACTAGTTATTAATTTGTGTTTTCCTCGTCATTTTCTGTGAGTAATTTAACAGAAAACAAAAACACTTTACTTTGACCTCGTCACCAGTTTCCTTGGAGGACAGCTTTCCCTTGCATGTCTTGTTGTGTACTGCAAGCATCTGCAGATGCATCACGTTGTTACACTGGTGGCAAGTCTACTTTGGCATCTTTGAAAAGTGCTGTGAGTTAGGAGGCAGAGGAGGTGTGTGTAATGTCTCCTGAAGTGGTACAATGTAAAAAAAAGGCTTTGTCGCCTGCTGACACAGCTCACAGAGCTTTGACAGAATACCCCTCTGCTTCTGGAGGAATGACTGCGAGCTTTCGTCGACCATTGCCATCTTTTTTGAGAGAAAGAGAGAAAAAAATGAATATATGCTTACAAAAATGTTTTGTTAAGAAAAAATTAATATATGTCAGTCCTCTAATGCTTACAGCAAGTAATAAATGTGTTA
>LNZQ01000171.1 GCA_002007315.1 Epulopiscium sp. Nele67-Bin004 | reverse complement strand
ATTTGTTAAATTTTGTTATATATTTTTCTCATTCACTACGTATCGCAACTACGTAGCAGTCTTTCCCTCACGAGTAGACCTCTTATGCTTTCACATAAGCGTAGACTATATCTTCACCCTATAAAATAATAGGGGCTACATTTTTCCTCCGCCCTAAGCTTGCGGTTTTACTCTCCCTCAAGGAGATAGTCGTTGAACCTTTTCCATATCTAAAAGACTTAGGAAAGTGGCTGCTAAACACCCATTGTCTATCACCTTTAGTGCCTAACGTAATGTATGTGTCACTCATACACCCTAATTAGATTTTATTTCAACATAGGCTATCCTTACTATTTTTTCTGCTTTCGCACCGTCATAGTGTGATTTCTCCACTATTGTGGTTGTAAGGCTTTAGGGGTTAAAAGCAATTAACGTAGAGTACGCACCATTCACATGATACGCAGGGCTTTCTATTTTAAAAATCTATATAAAGCGAGATTTTCTCACATTTTTATAGATTTGTTATAACAGTTTTATAACCCATATTTTTGAGGCAATATATCTAGTACTTTTGCAAAATTTGTACATATCCCCAAGCAACCATAAAAAAAGCCAACTGCTGTATCTATTGGAGTTTGTTCTTGAGAAATACTATTATCAAAGTTTGTAGCTAAAAATCTAACTGTGTCTTTTGAACCTAACTTATTACTATTAATTTGTTTGTAGTGTTCATCGTCTGGGTCTTTTGTTGTATTTTGATATATAGGGGTGAATACATCATTAAACAAGAAAAACTCTCTATCATCTATTAACTTCTTTAGAAGTAATTCTTTCACAAAATTAAATCTATCATACGTTGTACCTCTAAATCCTATAAAAGCTCGCTCTAAATTTTTGTACCATTCTTCAGTTGTTGTGTTATAAATTCCCCACAACAAACTTTCTTTGTTATCATAGTATTTATACAGTGTAGAACGTGTTATTTTACACTCTTTAGCAATCATTGACATATTTACAGGAATAATTCCTAACTCAATAACTATCTTTCTTGATCTATTTATTATATTAAGTCGCATACGCTCCTCATGTTTTGTATACTTCATCTTGGTCAATCATCTCCTTTCTGTTATCTTATTTTTTATATCTTATCATATTGCTATATATTATCCTAGTTAATTATTATTTATCAGAATAATTCAAATATATACACCTTGTATCAATTTAACGTACATTTAACCTATTGTTATTGAAATATTAATAATAATGTATTAATATTCTACTCAAGATGTATATCTAACCTAAAGGAGCTAAAAATGTATAGTACAAAAATTAAACAACGTTTAAAAGCAAGGAATACTTTGATTGCCACTCATCGTGGTAGCTATGGCGGAAATATAATTCAAAATAGTTTGGCTGCATACAAAGCTGCACTAAAACAATATACAGATGTAATTGAGCTTGATGTCGCTATGTCTCAAGATGATGTTCTATATTGTTTTCATACCAATGTTGAACAATCTATAGGCTTTGATAAAAAAATATCTGAAATGACTAGCACCGAAATTGATAATTATAACTGTACCAATATACTTGGCAAACATTCTGGTATGACTATTCCTAGACTTGAGACAGTGCTTAATGAATTTAAAGATAAATGTTTTATCAATGTTGACCGTGCTTGGTTTTATTGGGAACAAACGATTAAATTAATTGACAAGTTACAAGCCCACGAATATGTTATTTTGAAATCACCTGTTAAACCTGAATTATTGAAACAACTTGCCGATAGCAATACAAATATCATGTATATGCCTATTATTTATAACATTGAAGAAGTCGAAATTGTCAAACAATATAATGTTAATCTGCTAGGAGTAGAATTAATATTTGATACTCTTGATCATCATTTAGTCAATCCACAAACTATGCAAAACTTTAAAGATGCTGGTATTTTAATGTGGGTTAATGCTATTGAACTAGGAGAAAAGCATCAATTATCTGGTGGTCTAACAGATACAAAATCAATCACAATATCTGAAGACGACAATTGGGGCAAGTTGGTTGAGATGGGATTTGATATTATTCAAACTGATTGGCCTGGCATACTAAGCAATTATTTAATTAGCAAATAACAAACTTTGGAGGATTTAATAATGAAAAGAAAATCTATGATAGCCCTTGCCCTTGCAAGTACTATGCTATTATCAGCTTGTAGTAGTTCAAACGGAGCATCCGATACAACAAATAGTAGTAGCAATTCAAGTAGTAGTACAACTAATGCTACAAATAATTCTGAAAATACAACTTCAGAACCTGACTCATCACACCCGTCTTATTTAAATATGGACTCTCAATTTCCAATTGTGAACGAGCCTATAACACTTACTGTTATGGTTAGCCAAGGAGCAGTTCAAGGGGATTTTGAAGATATTTATGTATTTCAACAATATGAAGAGATGACAGGCATAAATATCGAATGGATTAATGTTCCCTCTGGAGTTAGAAGCGAGAGAATAAATCTTGCTATGAATGATGTTGGAAATATGCCTGATATATTTTTAAAAATGAATATCAGTTCTGTTAATCAATTACAGTATGGGGATGATGGTGCAATTTTAGATTTATCTCAAGCTAATCTCTTGGAAACTTATGCTCCAAATTTTTATAGTTTTATGGAAGATAACCCAAATGTTAAACAATCTCAAACTTCCCCAAATGGTGAAATATACTCTCTACCTGCTGCTGTTGACTCTCCTGCAACAAAAATTAATAGAAAAATTTTTATAAACCAAACTTGGCTTGATAACCTAGGACTTGCCCAACCCGTTACTTATGAAGATTGGTACAATGTTTTGTATGCATTTAAATATGATGATCCTAATGGAAATGGCATTCAAGATGAAATTCCTCTTACACAAAGTGCAGGTAATCTTACGTCAATGTTTCAAGGTATGTGGGGATTAGGAAATAGAGGAATTCACCATACTAGTTTTGATATTGATGAAACTACTGGTTCCGTTAGACACATCAAAACAGCTGATGAATATAGAGAAGTTCTTGAATATATTCATAAATTATACACAGATGGCTTAATTGACCCCGAATTCTTAACTTATAATGATCAAAAAGCCTCTGCATTAGTATCTAATGACCAGCTTGGAGTATATTTAAATACAAATTTAGCAATGTTACCAAAAGAAGCTGAAGAACATTTTGTTGGTATTGAAGCTGCCCCAATGGGACCTAATGGAGATCAAGTATGGAGTTTTATGCGTTCAAGTCTACATTCAACAGGTGCATTTATAATTTCAAGTGAATGTGAATATCCAGAAGCGGCTTTGCAATGGGTTGATTATTTCTTTTCTGATGAAGGAATGTTATTTTATCACTATGGGGTAGAAGGAGAAACATACATTCAAACTGATGACGGTTATGAATTTATGCCTTATATTCTTGATAGAATGGATGAAGGCAAAAGCTATGACGAAGCAATTGCAGACATAACACCATATGGATATGGAAACAATCCAACGGTTATGAAAGCTCCTTACTTCGCAGGAGCCGAGGAAGACCCTATTCCAAGCCAAGCTGCTGCAAACTTATTACCATACACTCCTGATGAAGTATGGCCATTTTTTAACTATACAATTGAAGAAAATAAAATTATAACTGATATTAATTCTCCAATTAATTCATATACTACACAAAAAACAGCAGAGTTTATAATGGGTCAAACTCCAATAAATGATGACACTTGGAAAGAATATGTTGATACAGTTTATGCAATGGGTCTTGAACAAGTTTTAGAAGTTTATGAAGCAGCATATGCGAGAATAAAATAGCCAATGACTAAACGAGGGATTTACTTCCTCGTTTAAAATTTTAAACAGAAAGAAGAGACTAAACATGGCTAATACTTCAAAATTAGCACAAGAGACTAAAGCATTAAACAAATCAATGCGTAAATACTGGGATTTATATATTCTACTTATACCTGTTATTATTTATTATATCGTATTTAAATATGGTCCAATGTATGGACTTCAGATAGCATTTAAAGATTTTAGTATCCGAAAAGGTTACTTTGGTAGTGACTGGGTAGGCTTTGAGCATTTTATCCGATTTTTTAACCGCTATGACTTTTGGGATATAATGTTTAACACATTTAAAATTGCATTTACAACTATGATTTTTACATTTCCGCTGCCTATTTGTCTTGCACTGTTAATAAATGAGATTCAACGAAAACGTATGAAGCACTTACTTCAAAATGTCACATATATGCCACACTTTTTATCAACTGTTGTTGTAGTTGGTATGATGATTACAATGGTGTCGCCCTCAACAGGTATTATTAATAAAATAATACAGTTTTTTGGTGGTGAAGCTATATATTTTATGGCTAAACCCGAATGGTTCTTGCCACTATATGTCATATCTGATATTTGGAAAAGTACAGGGTGGAGCTCTATAATTTATGTATCGGCACTATCTGGTATATCCGTTGAACTGTATGAAGCGGCTGAAATTGATGGTGCAAATCGCTGGGCACAGCTTAGATATATAACATTGCCTTGTTTAAAGCCAACTATGATTATTATGTTGATTTTGGAATCAGGTAACATTATGAGTGTTGGCTTTGAAAAAATCTTCCTTATGCAAACAGATTTAACGCTTAGCGTATCACAAGTTATTTCTACAACAGTTTATGATATTGGAATAAAAAGTGGTCAGTTTGACTATGCAACCGCAATTGATTTATTTAATTCACTTATCAACTTCACGTTGCTAATAGTAGTAAATCATCTTTCTAAAAAATTCTCTGAAACAAGTTTATGGTAGGTGACGACATGGAAAACATAAAAAAATACAACACCCAAGGTTTTGATGATAAACTATTTAGTTTTTTTATTCACTTTTTTGCTATACTAACAATTATGTTTACATCATATCCGCTAATTTATGCTTTGAGTGCATCATTATCCGATCCACAAGCTTTAGTTTCTGGGGAAATGTGGCTTTATCCAATTGGGTTTAACTTTGATGCATATGAAGCCGTTTTTAAAAGTAGTGAAATATTTACAGGATACAAAAACTCAATAATTTATGCTGTTGTTGGAACATCTATAAATGTTTTTATGACAACATTAGCAGCATACCCACTTTCTAGACCTGACTTATATGGAAAAAATGCATTTACGTTTTTGATAACTTTTACAATGTTTTTTAGTGGTGGTATGATACCAACTTATTTGACTATTGACTCGCTTGGGCTTATAAACACTATGGGTGCAATGGTTCTTCCTGGGGCAATTAGCGTTACAAATATGCTTATTATGCGAAACTATTTTACAACTTCAATATCTGAAGAACTTATTGAAGCTGCATACGTTGATGGATGTACAAATATCCAAACACTTGTACAAATTGTGTTGCCACTTTCAAAGTCAATTATAGCTGTTATGGTTATTTTCTACTTTGTTGGACATTGGAATTCATATTTTAGTGCACTAATTTATTTGCGTGATGATAACAAATATCCATTACAAATATTTTTGCGCCGTATTCTAATACAAAATGAATCAGGTGATTTATACGGTGGTGGTGGCAGCATGGATGGTGCAACATTCTCACTATTATATGAAACTTTGAAATATGCGGTTATTATAGTTTCTAGTATACCAGTTTTGATTTTGTATCCATTTATACAAAAATATTTCCAAAAAGGTATTATGATAGGTTCAGTTAAAGGATAAAAAAAGAGTAGATACTCAGTGTTGGTATCTACTCTTTTAGTTTCATGTTGTTCCTCCAGTTTTAAATGTTCCACGTGGAACATTTGGATAATTACTCATATTTCTCCCTTACTCAACTGCCAAATCTACAAAAATAGCAACATCATTTTCATCAGTTAAACTAACATATCCTCTAATTAAATAGTTGTTAAATATGTAGTTGTTTGCCAACATTTTTCCGCCAAATGCCCAACCATTTACACCTTCACCAAATTGCCCTTCTAAATCTATTGGTTCAAATTCAAAATATTGCGTATCAAAACTAGCTTCTAAATTCATAATTGAAATTTCATCGCCATCTATATACAACTCACCATCAAGTTGTATTGTATAAACATGATTTCCATCATACTCATAAACTGAACTTGTAGCCACCATATCTATATTATCTGTATATGCTTCTGAAACTATAATTACTTGGCTTTCTTCGTCAACTTGACAATAGAAAAATACTCGTTCAAATTCTTTTGGCGTTTGCATTATTATTTCTTCTTTAATATCCTCTTCAATAATATCTTCAACTACATCTGCTGGTGAAGTATCTTCTACACTTGCACCTATCGTTGTATTGGCTACTACACCTATCACAACACCTATTGATATACATGCTAAACTGTGTAATATTTTTTTCATTTTATATTCCTCCTTAATATTCGTATTGTAAAATTATACCTCAATTTTCGTCTTAATACAACAAAAAAGTCATATACTAAAAATCTGCATACGCCTTTAATAATTCTATATTATCTTTAAAACACGAAAGAGTAGATACTTGGATTTGGGGGAAGTATCTACTCTCTTTTTTTTATTAATCTTGGGGGATTTAACTTTATCTTTTGTCTATTTCTAATTTGGTTGTCTCACGCTGTCAGTTTTTTTCAATATTAGTATATTATATAGTTACTCGTTTCCCTCGGAGGAATCTCTTAAGTAACTATATTTTATTATTTACATATTTTGGATATTATATACACATAAATTAAAAAATTTTTTTATTTTTTTTCGTACTCAAACATGTCATAGTGACACTTGTTCATACCTAGGTTTTTATACGCTTGTTGTGCCACATCATTTTCTTGTTCTGCATACAATCTTATGCCAACAATATTATCATCGGTATCACAAATATTTTTAATTGTGTTATATAACGATTTAAAAACTCCTTTATTTCGATACTCCTTATCCACATATACACTTTGTATCCATAAAAATAATCCGTTTCGCCAGTCGCTCCACTCAAAAGTGTACATAACTTGTCCTACCACCTGCTCATTTTCAACTGCAACATAGTACACACCGTATTGTGGATTTTCTAATAAGTATTTCACACCGTTTGTTATCGTTTGCTTATCCAACACTTTATCCTCAGTTTCTTGTGCCAACTGAATGTTGAACTTTGCTATTGTTTCTAAGTCCGTCAAGTTTGCTTGTCTTATCATTTTGTTACCTCCATTTTACATTTTATACTATTGTATCACAAAAAAGATATTGACAAAAGAATATAATTGATTTACTATTGTATTAATCACTTAATACAGTAATCAGAAAAGAGGCGATAACTTTGCCATGGGAATTTGACAACAACAAACCTATATACTTACAAATAATGGCTATCTTAAAAAACAAAATTATATCTGGCGAAATAGCTCCAAGCGAAAAATTAAGCTCCGTACGAGATTTGGCACA
>LNZQ01000170.1 GCA_002007315.1 Epulopiscium sp. Nele67-Bin004 | reverse complement strand
TAACGGTATGCAAAAAAAGTGATATAACAGACGGGGCAAGAATTACAGGAACACCGAAATTCATACTTGAAGTGTGGTCAAAAGGGAACAAAGAATCAGAACGCACAAAAAAGATAGCACAATACGAACAAAAAGGGATAAAGCAATTTTTAGAAATAGACTATGTAGAAAACTGGTTTAAGTTTCACAACTTAGTTGAGGGCAAATTTGAATTACAAAGTAGTGGAGAGCTAACAAAGCCTTATTATATACAACTAGATTTTTTAGACTTTGAACTTGATTTATACGATTTAGTTCATAATTGTGGGGAAGAAACAAAAAAATATCTTGATGATGAGCTAAGGTTAGAAGTGGTAAAAAACTTATTTGATATACTAAGTGATGAAATTATAAGCGAAAAAACGGGAATACCTCTACAGACAATACAAAAAGTAAGGGGGTCATGGAATGGGAGCGTATGATTACTATGAATACAAAATAGAAATAATAGACGGAAAAGAAGTTATGCAGGCATCGCCAACAGCATATCACAATGAAATAATTGTTAATTTAGCAAATATAGTAGATAGAAAGTTGCCAAATGAATGTAAAGTGTATACAGATAGTGTAGATTTCATATTAGATGAAAATAACACATATATCCCAGATTTAACAGTATGCAAAAAAAGTGATATAACAGACGGGGCAAGAATTACAGGAACACCAAAATTTATACTTGAAGTGTGGTCAAACGGGAACAAAGAAACTGAACGCACAAAGAAGATAGAACAATACGAACAAAAAGGGATAAAGCAGTTTTTAGAAATAGATTATGTAGAAAACTGGTTTAAGTTTCATAACTTGGTTGAGGGCAAGTTCAAGTTACAAAATAGTGGAGAGCTAACAAAGCCTTATTATATACAACTGGATTTTTTAGACTTTGAACTTGATGTATACGACTTGGTTCATAATTGTGGGGAAGAAACAAAACGATACCTTGATGCTGAAGTGGCTCTTAATGGCATGAAAATGTTTATAGATAATTGGAGCGATGAGGAAGTTAACGAAAAAACGGGAATACCTCTACAAACAATACAAAAAGTAAGGGGGTCATGGAATGGGAGCATATGATTACTATGAATACAAAATAGAAATAATAGACGGAAAAGAAGTTATGCAGGCATCGCCAACAGCATTGCATAACTATATAATTATAGATTTAGCAAGTATAATAGATAGAAAAATTGATAGTAAGTGCAAAGTTTTAAGTGATAGCGTAGATTTCATATTAGATGAAAATAACACATATATTCCAGATTTAACGGTATGCAAAAAAAGTGATATAACAGACGGGGCAAGAATTACAGGAACACCAAAATTCATACTTGAAGTGTGGTCAAAAGGGAACAAAGAAACTGAACGCACAAAAAAGATAGAACAATACGAACAAAAAGGGATAAAGCAGTTTTTAGAAATAGATTATGTAGAAAACTGGTTTAAGTTTCATAACTTGGTTGAGGGCAAGTTCAAGTTACAAAATAGTGGAGAGTTGATAAAGCCTTATTATATCCAACTGGATTTCTTAGACTTTGAACTTGATTTGTATGACTTGGTTCATAACTATGGAGAAGAAACAAAAAGGTATTTAAACGACGAAAATGCACTTTGCAGTATGAAGGCATTTATAAAGGATTTGGACGACAAAACAGTTAGTGAAAAAACGGGAATACCGCTACAAACAATACAAAAAGTAAGGGGGAAAGAAAAATGATAGTAGGAATTGACTTAGGAACAACAAATAGTTTGGTGGCATACTTTGGCGAAGATGGTGCAAAAATTATACCAAACCGACTGGGTGGCAACTTAACCCCGTCGGTTGTTAGCATT
>LNZQ01000169.1 GCA_002007315.1 Epulopiscium sp. Nele67-Bin004 | reverse complement strand
GAGTTAGGAGTGTGATTTTATGGCATTAACCCCAATGATGCAACAATATTTCCAAGTTAAAAATCGTTATGCCAGTTGTATAGTATTTTTCCGTTTAGGTGATTTTTATGAATTATTTTTCGAGGATACTCTTTGTAAGATGGGAGTGACAGGCTGTCAGACACTATTCCACTGGCTGCTGCTGGTGGCGGCAGTGAACAGAACTCCTGCAGGTAAACAGGGCTAAGTGTTGAAAAGCATCCACAATACATACTTTCAATACAGACATCAATAATGTTTCAGTAATTGCAGTGGTAGAAGCTGTCTCATCATAAGCAATTGACAAAAAGCGAGGTACCAGAATAATGTGAGCTTAACGCTTAAATTTCAACTAGAACTAAAATTAATATTACATTTGTTTGTGCTGCTCAACAAAGAATTAGAGCCACTTTTAGAAATTTGACCATCTTCACGGTTTAATTACGCTGTTTTCTAAAGAAGTGCACTGCAGAAGTACACAGCAGTGAATACTCTACTGCAGCTCGGTGCCAAAATGCAGATGAAGTGATTGTAACTTTAATTTATACCTCAAACTCACACTGAGTGAACTTTCCTCTTAGTTCTTTAAAAGGAGCTGAGCAAGTGCAACAGCATAAAGCACTGGAGGACTGAAGCTATGAATCATAAGAGGGGCCATAAAACTGCAGCATCCATCACGGCACGGCGGCATTCAGCACTTTGGATTGGTGGATTGATGGTCTCTATTTACATAGAAGCCCTTTACCGTGGCGCTGCAGTAAACAAACACACAGCAAAATACTGGAAGCATGTTGTGGACACATTGATTCAGACGTGCACAAACTCACTGCAGCAACCGTCCTGAAACCCAAAATGATTTGTTTCTGTCTCACACTGCAGGACTGATCAGAGACATGAAGGTCAAACGCTACAAGGTTTGTACCAGGAGGAAACCGTGACGAGTCTGTCTGCCGCTTCTTTACATTTTGTCAAAAAAACAGACACAGGAAGTAAAAAAAATCCAAAAATGATCTGCTTTTCACTTGCAAAGAGTTTCTGTTAGATTTTTATCAAAGTAAACCGAATAATTTGGTCAGCATAGAGATGTCATGTTGTTTATTGTGAAAAGACGAGGGAGGAAGCTGCTTAACAAACATGAAACTGAACTTCTGCATATGTCCTGCAGACCGCCTCAGTACAGTCATTACACCACAGAGGGCGCTGTTTCAGAGACTCACATCTGAAACTTGATGACACTTTATATGCAGTTATTAACATGAACATCATTTGAGGACTCTTCCAGCCACTGATCTTTGCCTTTCTGAAGATCTTCTGTTTCTTTCTGGAGACTTTGCAAAAGGCTCAGATTGCTCTCACTTTCTGCTTTGTTCTTTTTGTACTTATCTTTCATTTCTTTCTTGGTCTTCCTAACTTTCTTTGTCTTGCTCACATACATCTTCTCTTCTCTCACATGATCTGTCTCAGGACACTTCCTGGTATGCACTTCATATACTACTTCACCATCAATTACTTCAACAACGTTTAGTTGAGCTTTTCCATCTTCTAATATAGAAAACATATTCGCTGTTGCACTTCCATCTGGCTCTTTTACTATTCCCGTAAACCCACCCAACCAATGGTTTGGTGCAAGCTCATCTATATCTGACATATAAACTGAGAACAATTCGCTACCACGCTCTTTTCCGTACTGTGCAACTTGTTCAACTGTCATATTATCCGTGTTAATTTTGTATTCAACAACTCTTGAATAGTTTTCATCATCATTAGCTGTACGGTTTGTTCCATTGTCAAACAACATTAAGTTTCCAGCCTCATTTATTAACGTTGCATGTGGTGCATACATATACTCAAAATCTTCTCCAACTGGTGTAAGCAAATATTTTTGCATACTTTCTGCAACTCGAATATTTTCTGGGTCTGTTAATATCCAGTTAATTTCTTTAGTTGTATAGTCAATACTTATCGCCATGTCTTGATGTCTACTAGAGATAACCATTTCATTTGTTTCTGGCACATATACTACTGCGTTCATGTGGAACCAGTCCCACTCGCCACGTGTTTCATCACCATTAAAGTTATTTATAACATGATGTTCGTTTGCGATATATCTATCCATCTCAATTATTTCTTGCATGTCCCAAATTTCTACTATTTCACCAGTAACTCTATCAAGTTCAACTATATAGTCTTCTGTCGTTGAATGATCTGGGCGTTCCCCTGCATATAACAGATTTCCATTAGGAAGTTCCTGAATTTCATGGTGTATTGATGGCGTATCATAAACTGTGTAAACTTTTCCTAAGAAATCTGTTTCATAGGTGTATGGCCAATAGTATGGGAACGCTAAATGAGTCCCATCATTTATAAGAATACGACTATTTTCTAATATTCTAAATACACATCCTGCTTCAACATCCGTACGATAATAACGAATATCGCCATTTGTATCTATTGCGTATAGAACTTGTCCTAACCACCCATCTGGTTGTAAAAACGTTAATCCGTTTGCCATCTTTGTTGTATCAATAGTTTTAATATCCACATTTGGTAGATCTACTGCAAATGGCTGTGTTTGTAACTCAACAGTTGAAGTTTCTGTTGTTCTATCAGCGTAAGTTGCCGTTATTGTAACTTTGTTGTTTGTATCTGCATATAACCCATACACTGGTATTTGATGCGACGTTTGTTTGTCCTCAAATGTGTGGGTTATTGTGCTAAGGTCGTCTTTACCTTCGATTGATACTGTTATGCTTGCTGGTTTATCTGTTTCAAACATTAGTAAAGCTGATAATGGAGAGTTTCCATATGGGTTTAATATACTGTATGGTGATGATACCGTATATGATGCCGAGTTATATTCGTTTAGAATATAGGTATCAATAACTTTTTGCTCTGTTACAATATCTGTTTGGACTGCTTCCTCATATCCATCTATTGTAATAAAGTATTCTGTTTCTTGATAGTATGGTTCACCATTTGCTTCAATCATAAGCCCTATTGTGTATTTTCCGCTTGGTAACTGTTCTTCTAAATCACTTAATGGTATAGTTATATTTATACCACTATTATTATAATTAATAGTATCATTGTTAATATTATTAAAGTGTATTGTAACATCTTCTCGTTGTATTAATTCTAGTGGCATAGCTTTAACTATGTCATCAGATTTAAATATAATACTTGACTCATAATTATCAGATGTCTCTCCTAAAATAATATTCCAACCCTGTATCATCAATTCATTATTAATTATTTTAGTGTTATCTATAGTATACCTCATATTGGAATTAGTTTTAGTTTCCTCAACATCCATTAATTGCACTGATTCTACTGATTTATAGCTTTTATAAAAATCATTACCTTTTATTTCTCCTAGTGGAGTGTGTACTAATCCTTTATAAATAGACATCTTTTCAGCACGATATGTTGCATATGATCCTGTGGGATTATATATTTTTCCTTCCCACACTACATTATTATTCTCATCGACTTCTACAATTACAGATGTTCTTACAGAGTTTAAATGTGTTTCTGTAGGATTTCCATTCTCATCTCTAAATATTGAAGTAAATGTTCCCAAATAATTACCTGATTCCTCTAAATAATCTGCATCACTACCAGCTCCCGAAAACATATCACTTCCTCTCTCCTGTCCATATTCCCATATTTCTTCTATAGTCATGTCTTTTTCATTTACTCTGTAGTGAATCAATCTACTATAATTCTCTGTTGCATTTAACGCCGTTTCAGGATATAAACTTCTCTTATTACCATTATCAAATAGAAGTATATCTATAGTATCTGAGTTATTATCAAAGTCTGGTAATACCATAGGTGCATGTTGTGCCCATTGCCATTCAAAACCTTCTCCTACATATCCTATTGGTTCTAATAAATATTTTTTAAATTCCTCTTTCCATTCGTCATGAGTTCCTAATATCCATTCAATTTCTAATTCTGGATAAGATAACTTTACAACAGCATTTTGAGTTCTTCCTGATAATATTAATGAATTATCATAATAATGTATAGTATTCATATGAAACCAGTCATTCTCTGCTACTCCTATTTCTCTTGCCCTAGTTGGATCTAATATTTCCTTTAAGTCTATTGTACTAACAATTTCCCCTGTATTTCTGTCTATCTCTACTATAATATCCTCTATAGTTTCTCCACCTGGTTCATTTAAAGTTAATAATAAATTGCCGTTTGGTAATTCTTCAATATCATGATGAATTCCTTCTGGTAGATAATACATATTATAGATCTTACCAAGCAAATCCTTTTCTACTACCTGCCCTGGACTACCATGCGAAGGTCCAATTTGATGGGCAAAATTTCCATTACTTAACTGTTTATAAGATTGACCAGTAAATTCTGTTGTATACCATCTTACTTCACCATTTTGGTCTATAATTGTTTTATTTCCATCATATAAAAATAGCATTCCTTCTGTAGTTTTTTCAATATTATTTACTAAGACATCAACTTGAGTAAAATTATTAGGTAATAGCGGGGTTTGGATGTTTAAGGTTGAAGTTTCTATGCTCCCATCTTTGTATTCTAATGTTATATTTATTATATTGTTATAATCTGCATATAGACCTATTATGGGAATTTCATGATGAATATCGTAATCTTCAAAAGTATTTATCACTGAAGTATATTCATCTTTTCCCTCAATATTTATAGTAACTTTAGCTTCCTTATCTGTCTCAAATATTGCTAATGCCGTAAGAGGTGCTACCTTATATGGGTCTTGTACAATATAAGGATTATTTATAGTGTATTTACCTAAGCTATAATCTTGCTTTATTTGTTGCTCAATCTTCCACTGCTCCTCTATGTTATTCAAACTAATCGGTATGTTAGTGTCTAAATTTACTATTTTTTGCGTAATTTCTAGATTCATTTTAGTGTTTTGATAAATTAGTTGGTTATTTTCTATATCAGAATCTTTAGGTATCTCAAATATAATATACCCCGTATTTTTTCCAAATCTTATGTCTGTATTAGGAAAACTAATATAGTTATGCTTATCAATAAATGAATTAGGTAATTGTTGATATACTTCGTCCATGACTAGCAATTCCATATCCTGTACATTAAATACAGCCTGTTCATCAGTAACCTTATTGATAGTGACTTCCAATAATAAATATTGATTATTGGCTGAAGGATTATCTGTATGGATAACTTTTTGAATTTCTCCTGTATACAATACAACATCTTCTACAGTTGTTAAGCTATCAGTAAGTACAATGTCTGTGATATCTATTTCCCAATGCATTTGACCGACAGATATGTCCTGACCGTTATTACTAATATCTATAATTTTATTTGATTCATTAATGATATTTTCAGGTTTACTGCACCCAACAATAGTAAGTGACATTGAAGCAGTTAGTAATGATGCTAATAGTTTTTTATTTCTTAATTTCATCTTATATGAACCTACCTTTCTAAATTCTAATTATTATTTAAACTAAAGTCTTCTCTATCTAAAGTTAAATTTATACTATAATATGGATCACTTAACGTTACTCCCCATTTGTCATGAAACCTACTTATCTCCCCATTAAAACGTGCTATCTTTTCAGGATTATCTTCCGCACCTCGTGATTTGGACTCATAATGATAAGCTTCAACATATGGGCTAAATACTACCAAATATCCTTTTTCTCTAACTTTCATACATAAATCAACATCATTAAAAGCCACTTGGAACTTTTCATCCAGGCCATCAACCTCTTCATAAATAGATTTTTTTATCATCAAACAGGCAGCAGTTACACCACTTAGATTTTGAACTACACTCAACCTATGAAAATAACCTACATCATTTCTATGATAATATTTGTGCGAGTGACCTGCCACTCCTCCTAGACCCATTATTACTCCAGCATGTTGAATTGTATCATCTTCAAAATATAATTTAGCACCAACAATTCCAACATCATCTCTTTGGCAATACATAAGCATTTCTTCAATCCAGCTTGGGGTAATCATCTCAATATCATTATTTAACAAAATATAATACTCACCTGTTGCTTCTTTAGCTCCAAAGTTGTTTATAGCCGAATAATTAAACCCATGTTCCCATCTTAAAACTTTAATATTGTCATATTTTTCGATTTCTTTATAATAGTCCCAAATTTCTTGTGTTTCACTATTATTTTCAACAACAATAATTTCATAATTAGTATAAGTAGATTTTTCTATAACCGTTTTAATACATAACTCCAAATCTTCTTTATGGTCTTTATTTGGAATTATAATAGATACTCTTGGCTCATCAATTATTTTATATTCAACTCTATAAGTTCCTGGGAATTGCCCCTTTGAAACGTCTCCTTCAAGTCCAATTCTATCAATATGATCTTGTACAGCTTTAATTCCAGCAACAACTGTGTATTCTTTCGCTCCAATTCCACCTGCTGTTGATGCACTATGCACACGCCAGTGATACAATATTTTTGGGATATGAACAATTTTTTCTGTCTGCTCTGTAAGTCGTAAAATCAAGTCATGGTCTTGACTTCCATCATACTCCTTATTAAATACACCTACTTTATCTAGCAATGCACGTCTAAACACAGTAAAATGACAAATATAGTTTTGACTTCTTAGCAAATCTGGTGAAAAGTCTGGCTTAAAATGTGCATCAAAAAATACTTTAGTTTTTTCATCTGTTTTATCTTCATCGCTATAAATAAAGTCAACTTCAGGATTTTCATTAATAGCTTTTACAACTTCAAATAAAGCATTTGGAGTTAACAAGTCATCATGGTCAAAAAGTCCTACAAAATCACCTGTTGCTAGTTCCAAACATTTATTTGTATTCCCAGAAATTCCATAGTTTTCAGACAAAAAATCTACATAAATTCTTGGATCTTTTTCTATGTAGGATTTTAAAACTGAAATTGTATCTGGTGTAACACTTGCCCCGTCAGCAATACATAATTGCCAATTTGAATACGTTTGGTTTCTAACAGACTCTATCATCTCTATCAAAAAACCCTTTGGAGTATTAAAAGTTGGCACAACTATACTAATTTGTGGTGTATAGTCAAAAGTTGTTTGGCGTTGCACTTCTAGTTCTTCCAAACTAGGCAAATGACGATCAAGCCAAGTTGCATATGTGCTTACATTTCCAAGTTTACTATTTATTTTTGCATATGTTTTTTGAACCCCATGTTTTTGCACATACTGGATAACTTTTTTAACTGTTCCTAAATTAATAGATCCCATTAAATTTTTTCTATCTGCATTTTTATTTCTTTTAAGCCAAGATTTAACTGATATAGTTTCTTCTTTCTGTATATCTCCTGCCACAAAAGTAATATTTAGCTTATCTTGCTTTGGATCACAGTTGATTTCAAATCCAACATCAGCATGCTCAAGCAAGTTTTTATACGCAAGTTTAACATCTCCACGCTGACCTCTACTAATTTCAGTATTTTCTTTTGTAGACACTTCAACTTGATCACCATTGCTACTAAATGCCCACCCCTTAACTACAACTTTTGTTTCAGCCATATGGATAGAATCTATATTGCTAATTATAGTAACACTTTCAGCAATTGTTTTTATATCAGAAATATTTCTTGTGTCTAATGTATTCCAAGTATTTTGTACTTCCACTTCAAATGATATAGTATTATATTTATCCCAATTTTCAGTGTACTCAACTTTAATTCCAATGTCTTCTCTATCTAGTTCAAGTGCTTGTTGAACGTCTTTTCTGCTCATTGATTGTGGCACGATAGAGATAAATTCTTTATTGTCCAAGTTTAGACGATAATTGACAGCAGTATCACAGATGCACCAACCCACAATTTGTAAAACATCATTAGAATTAATTTCAAATATATCAATATATCCTTTATAATTACTCATTTATTTGCCTCCTATCTTCTTCCTATTTTTTGGTAACTCATGCAAAAATTGAGTTAATTTAAAAATTTGTTCTTGTAATGCTTTCGTATCTTTATCATATAAATCTTGTTGTTGAACTAAATTAATTTCTAAGTTTTGTATCTGCTCTTGCTGTTGTTCTCTTGCACTCTCTAAATTTGCTATATGCTCATCTAAATTAGCAACATGATTATCTTTTAGTTGCAGTTCATTGTTTAGTGTATTGATTTGCTCTTGTTGCTGCTCTCTTACACTCTCTAAATTTTCTATATGCTCATCTAAGTTAGATACATGATTATCTTTTAATTGCAATTCATTGTTTAGTGTATTGATTTGCTCGTTCTGTTGTTCTCTTACACTCTCTAAATTTGCTATATGCTCATCTAAATTAGTAACATGATTATCTTTTAGTTGCATTTCGTTGTTTAGTGTATTGATTTGCTCTTGCTGTTGTTCTCTTACACTCTCTAAATTTGCTATATGCTCATCTAAGTTAGTCACATGATTATCTTTTAGTTGCAATTCATTGTTTAGTGTATTGATTTGCTCTTGCTGCTGCTCTCTTACACTCTCTAAATTTTCTATATGCTCATTTAAATTGTTAATATGATTATCTTTTAGTTGTAGCTCCAGTTTGCTTACCGTACCATTATTTTGGATAAATTCACATACTCTTTTTGTCATATGAGAAATATTTAAATCTAAAATTTCTAGTACAATCTCTACTTTATCTACTTTACCACTAGAAATTTGATAAATTATCTGTGGGTCTGTATTATCAAACACAAACAATTCTCCTATGTTCAAACTAGCATTAGTCGCATACAAAATTGAAGCTACCTGTTCATTTTTATAGTATATCTTAATATCATTAACTTTAAATACTCCTACTGTTTCAATTGGGTCAATTCTGATAAAGTGGATATTTTGCTCACTATCTTCTATATCAATCGCTTGACTAAAAGTTTTTCCTGCCCACTTTATATAGATAGAGTTTTTCTCATCTAAATTTTCAATATCATCTGCAAAATAAACCGTAAGTTGTTTATTGCTATTAGGCTTCAAATTATCTACTATATCTGTGTCATAATTTTTTCTAATATCAAAAATATATTGATATACATGACCCTCTTCTAGCAGTTGCAGTCCCGTTTGTAAATGACAGTTTAAATCTGAATAACTATTTCCAAATTCATTGTTTCCAACCTGACAATAAGTAGCATCTATTTCAGATATTTTAAGATCTGGTATTTTATCAATCATAGACACAAACGATTGTTTAGTAAAAAATCTAATATGAGTATTATCCAAAAGACCAATTTCTCTATACTCAAATTTATCCTGTATCAAATCTATAATTACAGAGTGATGTGAAATGTTCGGTATAGATACCAATATTGCTCCTGTATCCTTCAAAAATTCTTTAGCCTTTTCCAAAACTTTTTGTGGATAATATAAATGTTCAAGTACATCAGCAAATAAAATATAATCAAACTTGTTATCGATTAAGGTTGCCCATTTATAATTTTCAATGTTCCCTACATCTTCACCCACAAAACTTTCTTTGGCAAATGTACTTGCCTCATTCCCTGCTTCATCATCAATTTCTACTATAGTAACTTCACAGTTCATTTGTTCGCTCAGATATTTTGTTAATCGCCCATGTGCTGGACCAAATTCCAAAACTGTACTATTAGGTTCAATTCTATCTATTAGTTTAGTCAAAGAATTTTCTCCTAATGTTGGATCAAAATCAAAATTATATTTAGACATGTTAATCTCCTTTCCAATAATGAGGGATAATATATCTTCCTTCACCAATGTATTTATTTAATACTCGTATAACTTTTTCCTTAGCTAAGTATTGAATAGGTACAGTCGCTGTTTCTTCCATCAGTGCAACATCAAAATAATACTCCCCACCAATAGCAAGTATACCTGATGTATATTTCAACGTCATTTTATTTCTACCAAACTTCCATGGTATTTGATAACCATCGAGCAAAGTATTTAGACCACATACATAGTCTTCATCTATACTACGAAGTGCCACACCTAAAACAACTTTTTCTAATGTATCATCATATACATCATAAGTTATATCAATTTGTAATGGCTCATCTTGAGAAACTTCGCTTATCGCCTCTCCCCTACTATTTGTAATAGTAAAGCTTTTTATTTCAGCAATTTGCCCTTCCAACATAGAAAAAGGTTCAAGTTCATCTTTTTGGTTTTTTGGTTGTTCTGTTTCTTCTTGCTCTTCCAGTTTACCCTTTAAAAAGTCTAAATATTTATCAGTCACTAGGTCAACATCACCATAATCTTGCACAACCCCTTGTTTTAGCCATAAAACTTTTGTACAAAACCTTTTTATCGAGTTAACGTCATGAGCTACATATAAAACAGTCGTTCCCCCACTCATCATCTCTTTCATTTTTTTCATACACTTAATTTGAAAGTTTTGATCACCAACTGATAAAATTTCATCAACTATCAAAATATCTGGCTGAACATTAATTGCAACTGAAAAAGCAAGCCTTGCAAACATCCCACTAGAATAAGTTTTTACAGGTTGATGAATAAATTCTCCAATGTCTGCAAAATCTAGTATGCCTTGAACTTCATTGGTAGTTTCTTCTTTAGATTTTCCCATCATAGTTCCATACAAAAAGATATTTTCAAGCCCCGTGTATTCACCATTAAATCCTGCACCTAGTTCTAACAATGCCGAAACTTTACCGTTAATCTCTACCATCCCACTTGTTGGATTTAATACACCTGTTATTATTTTTAACAAGGTTGATTTACCAGACCCATTATTTCCTACTATACCTAAAATTTCACCTTTTTCAATTTCAAAAGATACATCATTTAGTGCATAGTATTCTTTAGAGTAAGATTTTTTAGATATACTAAATGCTTCTTTTAGACGATGGATAGGTTCATCATAAAGTTTATAGACTTTGTTTAGATTTGTAACTTTGATAATAGACATCCGCCGTCCCTCCTATAACACATCTGCAAAATGTATCTTTAATTTTTTGAAAACTAGCGTTCCTAATACAAATAAAAAAATTGTTACCCCCCAAAAATAAATAGTCATCCCAATATTTTGCCAAAACCATATTTTATTTATGAGTGAATTTCTATATCCATCTACTATATAAAACATAGGATTAAGTTTAAATATTATTTGAAATTTATCTGGGATCATATCAAAACTCCACATAATAGGGGTCATCCACATTCCAATTTGCAAAAATATACTTATAATTTGTCCTAAGTCTTTAAAAAACAAGATTATAGCACTAGTTGAGTACCCTATTCCTAGTATCAATATAAACAAACAAGCCATATAATAAAATACTTGCAATGTATAAAAATCTGGATAGTAGCCATTAGCTATAAATACTGTAATTGCAAAAAGTATAAAAAACAGATGCACAAATAAAGCAGACATCATTTTTACTATTGGCAGTATGCTAATTTTAAAAACTACTTTTTTTACTAAGTAGCTATATTCTATAAAACTATTTGTAACGTTCATAAGTGCCTCTTGGAAGAAAAACCACGGTACTAAACCACTTATCAGCCATAATACAAAAGGAAAGTCTTCTACTGGTGCCGATCTAAAACCAACTTGAAATACAAACCAATATACCATTATAGAAACTACTGGTTGGATAAACGCCCATGTTATTCCTAAATACGAACCTGCATATTTAGTTTTAAAATCATTCTTTGACAAGTTCCAAATTAGTTCTCTACTACTAGCTATTTCTCTACCCAGCTCCAAAATTGGACGTCGCTTTATAGCAATCACAATAAGCCCAATATTTATCACTACCAAAGCAGCAATTTTCATTATATTATTGAGTATAGAGTTGATATCAGCTATCCATTCCCCTACTTCAACTGCTATAACTATATATGGGTCATCTCCAATACTTTCTATTTGCAAACTACTATCATCGCTCTGATATACAAGTTGATTAACCTCTACTATATTGCTAATTAAAGAACCTGAGTTTCGACCTCTATAATTTAGCACTATATCAGAAACATTAATATGTCCTACTTGAGTTCCTAAATCTAACCTAATATATTGAGTATTGGACGGTATCTCAAAATTCATTCTGATAACATTGTTGGGTTCTAAATAATCTTGCTTTGAGGAATATTCTTCATTCCAATCTGAAGTTTCCCCAAAAAAAACTTGATAAGTATCTGCCATGCTAGATTGCAAATTATAACTTATAAATAAAGGAGTAGCATTACTAAAATCAAGAAATAGCCATACTGCAACGTTAATAATTAGTGCAAAAGCCAAAAATACTGTTATCTTTAGAGGTCTACTTCCTC